>NZ_FNCU01000116.1:0-1178 GCF_900099855.1 Bradyrhizobium sp. Rc2d
ACGATGATGGCAGTGTAGTAGCCATGTAGCGGTTGATCGCCGAGCTTGGCGTGCCATTCGCCAGCATTGAACACGAAGCTTCCGACGGTACGGGATTCAGTGCGCTGAACCGTGTAGTCATGGAGCCCGAGCGCAACGACCTCCTGCAGATTGCGTCGAATGGCTTCTCGGCCAACGAACATCCCGCTCGGCGTTACCCTGATAGCATCCTCAGTAAACGCATTGGCCATCGCATCGACGTCTTTGCGGTTGTAGGCCTCGGCAAAGTTTTTCTGCAGGTCGGCGTATTGATCCTCAGTGACCTGCTGCTTCTGGCCAAAAGCGACAGCAGAGATCGAGGCAAGGCATGCGGCAAGTATGATCGTACGCACCATCGAGGTCGCTCCTCGGTTACCTAGCCGTAGATCACCACTACAACGATCTACTTCGGTGGTGAGTCGTAGAGCGGCTTGCCTTTGTCGACGATGTGGACGGTCAAAAGCTTGATCGTTTTGTCACCGACGACCTTGTAAGCACCGTGCGGCGTATCTCGTACGTTCAAGCCAACAGTGCCAGTCGGGATCGGCATCTGCTTTCCATCGGGCAGTTCGATCGTACCCCCTTCGAGGAAGTAATATGACTCGTCGCCATGATGAATGTGGCGCATCGATACATCACCCGGCTTAAGCTCGCTAATGCTCGTGATGATCTCCATGTTCGTGCCAGTAAGGTCGCCTCGCTTCAGCTCTTTACGAAACGGCGAGTCCTGTGCACTAGCGGCTGTTGCCAGCATCGAAGCCAAAGCAATTCCGAGCACCATCTTCATTGCAATCCTCCCTGAGCAAAATTCGATCTTGAAATAGTTCACCGGTAAAACGACAGCATCGTTCACTTTGCAGCCATGGACAAGCCGAACTCGGCACCTACTATCTTGCAGCGCAGCAAGCCTCAGTCCAAATTTCCCCGGTGAAACTCTCGGTCGCTATCAGCACCCTAAAACGCTACAGCTACCCCGCAGCCCAAGACGAAGCTCGATGATGCGTTCGGGCTAGCTGCGGGCTCCGAGACACTGGGGCCAGCCCAAATGCATCAGCGACTCTGGGAGAGCTGGGAGTCCATCAGCAGTCCAAGATGCACAGGAGAAAAGGCAGGGTTCTCGACAAAAAATTGACAGGGCAGTTCTTTGCAGAATCCGAAGT
>NZ_FNCU01000054.1:0-55289 GCF_900099855.1 Bradyrhizobium sp. Rc2d
AAAAGCCCTTGCCGAGAGGGGGCCGTCCATACATGACGATGTGGATGGAGACGCGCGCCAAAATTTCCATCGTCGTCCCGGCCTAGTGCGCAATTGCGCACGGGGGCCGGGACCCATACCTCGTGATCTAACAAGGAACAGCGGTTCTTGTACCGACGAAGATAACTACAAGTCTTCGCCAAACTACTTCCTGTGGTTATGGGTCCCGGCCCCCCGCGCGCAATTGCGCGCTAGGCCGGGACGACACCGAGTACTTGGCTAGCAGCCTGCCTCACACATTCCCGCGATCTTCCCGGAAAAGATCCAGCTTCTGCTGCACCGGCCGGTCCGAGAAGCTGAACAGCACGGCGTCCTCATCCGCCTCGTGCGTGACCCAGTGCCAGCTCGGCACCACGAACAGATCGCGCGGGCCCCATTCGAAAACGGTGTCGCCGATCCGGCTGCGCCCCTTGCCCTCGATCGGGCAAAACACCGTCGCATCGGTCGCGCGATAGCGCGCGGTCTTGAAACCCTTTGGCAAGAGCTGGATGAAGGTGCCGATGGTCGGCATCGCGAACTCGCCGGTCTCGGGATTGCTGAACTTCAGCTTCAGGCCGTGGCAGGCGTCCCATTCCTGGCTTACGCGGGCTTTCTCCAGGGCCTCGCGGGTGTAGGCATAGGGATAGCTGAAGATCGGCGAGGTCTTCGAGCTCCGCTTCACGTCGACCGGCAACAGATTGTGGCCGTAGCGGGCAAAGCTATCGCCGGCCGGCTTGGTGATCTTCTGCTGGTCTTCCTTGGAGCCTTCCGCAAAGGAGCAGTCGAAGAATTGCACGAGCGGGATGTCGAGACCGTCGAGCCAGAACATCGGCTCGCTGGTCTCGTTGGAATGATCGTGCCAGGTCATCGACGGCGTGATGATGAAGTCCCCTCGCTCCATCGCGGTGCGCTCGCCATCGACAGCGGTGTGGGCGCCCTTGCCTTCGAGCACGAAGCGCAGCGCGGATTGGCTGTGACGATGGGCGGGTGCGACGTCGCCGGGCACCACCATCTGCACGCCGGCATAGAGCGACGTCGTGATCTTCGACTGTCCGCGCAGGCCCGGGTTCTCCAGCACCAGCACGCGCCGCTCGGCTTCCTTGGCGGTGATCAGCTTGCCGGCTTCCGTCATGTAGTCGCGGATGACATCGAACTTCCAGAGATGCGGCCGGCAGGCGCTCTTCGGCTCCGGCGTGATCAAATCGCTCATCACCGTCCACAGCGCGGTGAGATTTTCGCCGTCGATCTTCTTGTAGAACGCCTCGCGTTCCGGCGTCTTGGTCACGGCTTCCATGGTTGCTGCTCCCGATCGTCTTGTTGATTGACAGTATACTGACGATCTGGCTAGCGTCAACGTGACGAACGACGTACAAGCAACGGGAAAACGGGAGGGTTCCGATGAAGCTGCACGGCTATTTCCGCTCCAGCGCCGCCTATCGGGTGCGGATCGCGCTGAACCTCAAGGGCCTCGGTGCCGAGCATTTGCCGCATCATCTGCGCAAGGGCGAGCAGTGCGCGCCTGCCTATCTCGCCATCAATCCGCAAGGTCTGGTGCCGGCGCTGGAGAGCGATGCGGGTGTAGTGCTGACCCAATCGGTTGCGATCATTGAATGGCTCGACGAAATGCACCCCAATCCGCCGCTGCTGCCGAAGGATCCGCTGCGCCGCGCCAAGGTGCGCGCCTTCGCGCTGGCGATCGCCTGCGACACCCATCCGGTGCAGAACCTGAAAGTGCTGGCGCGGCTGCGCGAGCTAGGCCTGCCCGAGGAAAAGGTCCAGGAGTGGGCGGCGTGGGTCAACCGCGAGGGGCTGTCGGCCTGCGAGACGCTGATCAAGGACGAGCCTGGGCCGTTCTGCTTCGGCGATGCGCCGACGCTCGCCGATCTCTGCCTGGTGCCGCAGCTCGCCAATGCCCGTCGCTTTGGCGTCGATGTGTCGGCCTATCCGCGCCTGCTGAAGGCAGAAGCCGCCGCCAAGGCGCTAGCCGCATTTGCCGATGCCGCCCCGGAGAAGCAGGCCGATGCCGAGTAAGCCTCTTCCTCCGATCACGATGGACGCGGTCTATGCTGCGCCGGGCTATCTGTTCCGGCGCATGCAGCAGATCGCGGTCTCGATCTTCATGGAGGAGTGCAAGGCGTTCGACCTGACGCCGGTGCAATATGCGGCGCTGATCGCGATCCACACCCATCCCGGCATCGACGCGACGCGGCTCTCGGCGGTGATCGCCTTTGACCGCTCCACGCTCGGCAGCGTGATCGAGCGGCTTCAGGCCAAGGACTATATCGAGCGCAAGCCGGCGCCCGAGGACAAGCGGATCAAGCTGCTCTATTTGACCAAATCCGGCGCCGCGATCCTGCGCGAGATCATCCCCGCCGTCGAGCGCGCCCAGGCGCGCATGCTCGAGCCGCTCAAGCCTACTGAGCGCAAGGCGCTGCTGGGGCTGCTGGTGCAATTGGTCGACCTCAACAACGAGGCGTCACGGGTGCCGCTGCGCGCAGAGGACGCGCTGGAGCATCTGGGCAAGGGCGGGTGACTGGCTCCAATTGTGGAGCGACGCTGTCGCCTCAATCTCAACTGTCATTCCCCGCGAAGGCGGGGAATCCAGTACGCCGCGGCGTCTCGGTTCAATCACGACCGTCTCGGCGTACTGGATCGCCCGGTCCCGGCTCCGCCAAGGCTACGCCGGGGCCACAAGGGTGCTTGGCCGCCGAAGCTTCAGCGAAGGCGGCAAGCCGGGCGATGACAGCGGTGGCTACAGCCTCAGCAGCGCCTGCCGGTCAATCTTCCCCGTGCCCGTCTTCGGTAGTTCGTCGATGAAGATCACCTCGCGCGGATATTTGTAGGGCAATAGCTTACCCTTCACATAGTCCTGGAGCTTGCGCGTCGTCTCGCTCTGATCAGTGGTGCGGTTGTTCATCACCACCACCGCCTTCAGCGTCATGCGCCGGTCCGGCAGTTCGGCCGCGAACACCGCACATTCGCGGATATCCGGGTGATCGGCGAGGCACAGCTCGACCTCGAGCGGATAGACCCACTGGCCGGAGATCTTGATGAGATCATCGGCGCGGCCGCGGAAGAAGTGGAAGCCGTCGGTATCGCGGACGAAGCGGTCGCCGGTGTAGATCCAGCCGCCGTCGCGGATGGTCTCGGCGGATTTGTCCGGCCGGTTCCAGTAGAGCGGCGTGTTGGAATCACCGCGCACCCACAAGATGCCTTCCTCGTTGTCACCGACGTCGCGGCCGTCCTTGTCACGCAGCGCGACCTCATAGCCGGGCACGCGCAGGCCGGCGGCGCCGAGCTTCTTCTGCTCGGGACGGTTGGAGAGATAGATGTGCAGCACCTCCGTCGAGCCGAGGCCCTCGACGATCTCGAGGCCCGTGAGCGTCTTCCAGCCGTTGAAGACTTCGGCGGAGAGCACCTCGGCCGCGGAGAGCGACATGCGCAACGACGAGAAGTCGGTCTTCTCGGCACCTTCGGCCTTGGTCAGCGACGTGTAGAGCGTCGGCAGGCCGAAGAAGACCGTCGGCTTGTACTGCGTGATCACGGAGAAGATCGCCGCGGGCTTCGGCTGGCCCGGCAGCAGCAGTGTTGCCGCGCCCGCCGAGAACGGGAAGGTGACGGAATTGCCAAAACCGTAGGCGAAGAAGATTTTTGGCACCGAGAAGCAGATGTCGTTAGACGTCAGCTTCAATACGCTCTGCGCAAAGGCGGCCTCGCTATAGGCCATGTCGTGCTGGAGATGCACGATGCCCTTGGGCCGGCCCGTCGAGCCCGAGGAGTACATCCAGAACGCCATCTCGTTGCGATCGGTGTCCGCTTCGGCGAGCTCAGTCGGGAATTGCGCAAGCCAGCTCGCCGCCGCCAGCGCCGAAGGCGCGGCGTGATCGCCGACCGCGCCGTTGACGACGATCAGCGTGCGCAGGGCGGTGTCCTTGCAGGCCTCCGCATTGAAGCGCGCGCAGAACTCGGCATCGGCGACTGCAACGGCAGCGCCGGAATCGGCGAGATAGAATTGCAAGAGGTCCGGTGGCGTCAGCGTGTTGATCAGGAGCGGCACGAAGCCGGCGCGCACTGCGCCGAAGAAGACGGCTGGATAGGCCGGCGTGTCGTCGAGGAACAACAGCACGCGGTCGCCGCGCTGGAGACCAAGCGATACGAGGCCGTTGCCCCAGCGGCAGGCCTCCGCGCAGAGCTCGGCATAGGTCCGCATGCCCGCCGGACCGATCAGCGCGAGCTTGTCGCCGCGTCCTTTGTCGAGATTGTCGAACAGCACGCGGCTGGCGTTATAGATTTGCGGAACGGCAAAGCCGATCTCGCGTGCGCCCGCGCTGTCCGCGGGCACCTGGTCGCGAATCACGTTGCTCATGCCGCACCTCCGCCGTTCTTGGCGACCTCGTAACGCGCCATGAAGGCTGGGGACATCGCCCGCAGCCGGGAATCGTCGATGCGGCCGGACCGGGTGATGTAGCTGTAGGCGAAATCCATCAGATCGAGCTGCATGTGCTCGGCAAAATGCTCGTACCAGAAGGCCGAGGTGCGCGCGGCGTTGACGAGCTTTTGCACCACCGGCTTGCGCGCGGCCTGGTAGCGGTGCAGCGCGGTCGCCAGATGCGCATCCGATTCCAGCGCCTTGACCAGCGCGATGGCGTCTTCGATCGCGAGCCGCGTGCCCGAGCCGATCGAGAAATGCGCCGAGTGCAGGGCATCGCCGAGCAGCACCATGTTCTTGAACGACCAGTACTCGTTCCAGACCCAGGGAAAGTTACGCCAGACCGATTTGTTGGAGATGAGGCAATGGCCGCCAAGCGTATCGGCAAACACCTCCTCGCAAATGCCCTTGGACTGCTCGACGTCCTTGTAGGCGAAGCCATAGGCGTGCCATGTCGCGTGATCGCATTCGACCAGGAAGGTGCTCATGGTGGGCGAGTAGCGGTAGTGATGGGCGTTGAAGGCGCCGCGGTCGGTCTTCACGAAAGTCTGCGACAGCGTGTCGAAGCGTTTCGAGGTGCCGTACCAGACGAACTTGTTGGAGGAGTAGGACAGCGAGGTGCCGAAATCGCCCTCATAGGCCCGGCGCACCAGCGAGTTGAGCCCGTCGGCGGCGACGATCAAATCGTGGCCGTTGAGCTGGTCGATCGCATGGATCTGGGTGTCGAAGCGCGGGGTGACGCCGGCATCAAGGGCGCGCTGCTGCAGGAACTTGAGCAGCTCGAGCCGTCCGATCGAGGAGAAGCCGACCCCGTCGATGGCGACGCTGTCGCCGTGCAGGTTCAGCGTGATGTTCTCCCAGCTCTCCATATGTGGCGCGATCGCATCGACCGTTTCGGGGTCGTCGGCGCGCAGGAATTCCAGGGCCTGGTCCGAGAACACGACGCCAAAGCCCCAGGTCGCGTCGGCCGGGTTCTGTTCGAACAGGTCGACCTGATCCTCGGGGTGACGCTTCTTCCAGAGATAGGCGAAGTAGAGCCCACCGGGCCCCCCGCCAATCACGGCGATCCGCAACGTCTGCCTCCCTAATTGACAGTATACTTACTATCTAGGGGTAGACTAATGTGCTCCGGCGTCCGGCGCCAGCAGAATTATCGGCAAAGCGTGGCGCGCCGAAGCTCGCTCTCGGACCGCGCGTTTGGCGCGTGTCCGAAGCAGTTTCGCGCGCAAGCATAGCCAAACCACGCGGGCTTGGCCATCGGCACCGTCAGACGCAGCGCTTCACGTAGACCCCGTTCACCAGCACCCTGGTGCAGCGGACGGCCGGAACCGGCTTGCGGACCACGACGGCCGCGTTCGGCCCGGCGCAGCCGGCGCGATACACGCCGCGGGCGCAGACCACCGCATTGGCGTCGGTGGCCTCGAACGTCATGGTGGCCGCGAAGGCGAGGAGTGCAGAAGCGACGAGCAGCAATGAACGCATGTTGTCCTCCCGGTCTGGTCGTGATCGAAATCGGATCCTTGCAAAAGATTTGTCGTTGCAGGCGTGCGGGAATTCACTTGCGCACGCCGCCAATCATTGCCCCGTGCCTTGGCGCGCGATCGTGCGCCGCCTCATCGCGCTGCGAACGGGGCGAGCACGTCCTTGCACGCCGGCGATAGCGAGGCAGCATTGCTGGAGATGCATTGAACGATGCGGCCGCCGCCGGGCGCGACGCCGGCGCAGAGCGAGCGGATATCGGCGCCGCAGGCCGACCTGACGATGAACAGCTCTTCGCGCGGCCGCAGCGGGCGTAAAACGATCGCCGCTGGTGCGGCCGCGGGCGCTGCTGCCGCGGGAGCCGCACCCGCGGGCGCTGCCATTGCAGCCGCGCCACCGCCGGCTGCGGCGCTCACGGCCTTTTCGCAGGCCGGCGAGACCTTGGCCTTGTTCTTCTCCAGGCATTCGAGCGCGGCGGCGCCGCCGGGTGGCACGCTGGCGCAGACCTTGGGATAATCGGCGCGGCACGCGCTCTTGACCGCCGCAACCTGTGCGCTGCTCGGCTGCGTAGCGGCAGCAGCCTTCGGCGCCGGCGCGGCGGCCGGCTTCGCAGCGGGAGCGGAGTCAGCCTTCGGCGTGGCAGGCGCCGCTGCCGCTTTGGGTGCGGCCTCCGTCTTCGGCGCAGCGGGCGCAGCTTCGGTCTTCGGAGCCGCAGCAGGTTCGACCGCGCGAACCGCGGTCTGGCATCCCGATGACAGGCTGGGCATGTTCTTCGCCAGGCATTGATACGCTTCCACCCCGCCGGGCGTCACGCTCGCGCAATGCGCCATGAAGTCCGAGCGGCATGCCGAGCGGATGGCGCTCTTTTGCGCCTCGGTCGGCGTTTGCGCGAATGCGCTTGTTGCAGTTGCGAAGAACGCCGCCGCCAGCAACGCCTGGCGCGTTGATGCATGTTTCAACGTGTTGAACATCTGAGTATTTCCTGCCCCGTCGGTGACGCCGACGATTCTGAAAATGTGATGCAATCGCAATCGTCGCGGGTAATGCCTCGCGAGCGGCATCATTCGCCGCTTTGACCTCTCCCGCAAGTCAATTATGCCGGCGCAATTGCGCCGCAGCGAGAGCATGATCCGGATCCGACGGGCCGCGCTAGCGCAAAGTCTGCAGCCTTTCTTCCGAAAAAGATCATGCTCAAACGATACGGCGTCAGAGCCTGACCATCCGCTTGCCGCGGTTTTCGCCCGCGAGCAATCCGATCAGCGCCTTCGGTGTGTTCTCGAGGCCATCGATGATGTCCTCCTGCACCTTCAGCTTGCCGGATTTGACCCAGCCCTGGAGGTCGGCGAGCGCGCGCTGGCTGTCCTTCATGTAGTCCATCACGATGAAGCCCTGCATGACGAGCCGCTTCACCACGATCAGGCCGGGTACGCCGCGCGGGCCATGGGCGGCAGGCGCGCCGTCATATTGCGAGATCGCGCCACAGCAGGCGATGCGGCCGTAATTGTTCATCTGCGGCAGGCAGGCTTCCAGAATGTCGCCGCCGACATTGTCGAAATAGACGTCGATGCCTTTGGGCGCGGCTGCCCGCAACGCCTTGAACACTGCGCCGTCCTTGTAGTCGACGGCCGCATCGAAGCCGAGCTCTGAGGTCAGCCAGTTGCACTTGTCCGTGCCGCCGGCGATGCCGATCACGCGGCATCCCCTGATCTTGGCGATCTGTCCGACGATCGAGCCGACCGAGCCCGCGGCCGCGGAGACAACGACCGTCTCGCCCTCTCTTGGCTTACCGATCTCCAGCAGGCCGAAATAGGCGGTGAGGCCGGCGATGCCGAACACGCTGAGCAGATGCGTCATCGGTTCGAGCTTCGGCATCTTGGTGAGGTGCTTCGCAGGCACCGCGGCATATTCCTGCCAGCCGGTATCGCCGAACACTATGTCTCCGGGTGCGAGCGCCGGCGCCTTCGAGCTGACGACCTCGGCGATGGCGCCGCCGGCCATCACGCTGTTGGCCTCGACGGCGGAGCGATAAGTCGCGCCGTGCATCCAGGCACGGTTGGCGGCGTCGAGCGAGATGTAGCACACGCGCAGCAGGGCCTCGCCGTCCTTCGGCTCCGGCAGTGCGCTCTCCACCATCTTGAAATGCTCGGGGCCGAGCTTGCCGCTCGGCTTTTCCACCAGGAGAATCTGACGATTGATGTTGCCGCTCATGGCGTTCCCCTCCTCGATTGTTTGGCAATTATTGATGCAACCGCAGCCAAGAAAACGTGCAAGCCGCATCTGTTGTGCGCTGCATGAAAGCTAGATCGCCGCGCCCCATTTCACAACGGGAACATCCGGCCAACGCGACCACACGCAAAGCGTGTTGCGTCGCTGTGATATCTGCGACATCATGAAGCGCCGGTGTACGTGGGGGTAAGCGATGTCCAACAGGTTCACGCAATACATTCTGGCGGCGATGGTGCTCGGCATCATCATGGGTTCGGCGATCTACAATTTCCTGCCCGACACGCGCGCCGATTGGGCGTCCTCCATCAACCTGATCGCCATGATGTTCCTGCGCTTGATCAAGATGATCATCGCGCCGCTGGTGTTCGCGACCCTGGTCGGCGGCATCGCTCATATGGGCTCGGGCTCCAAGCTCGGCCGCATCTTCGCCAAGACCATGGGCTGGTTCGTCAGTGCCTCCTTCGTCTCGCTGCTGCTCGGCCTCGTGATGGTCAATCTGCTGCAGCCCGGCGCCAACTTCCCCGGCACGCTGCCCGCGGCAGGCCAATCGACCGGCCTGCCGGTCTCGGCCTTCTCGATCGAGAAATTCTTGACCCATCTAATCCCGACCTCGATTGCGGACGCGATGGCGCAGAACGAGATCCTCCAGATCGTGATCTTCGCCGTGTTCTTCTCGGTGGCGATGGGCGCGATGCCTGAACGTTCCAAATCGATTCTAGCGCTGATCGACGACGTCGGCCACATCATGCTGAAGGTGACAAGCTATGTGATGCTGTTCGCGCCGCTCGCAGTGTGGGCCGCGATCACCGCGACGGTCGCCAAGAACGGGCTTGCCGTGCTGTGGAAGCTCGTCGTCTTCATGGGCGGCTTCTATTTCTCGCTGGCGATCCTGTGGACCATCCTGGTCATCGTTGGCTTCATCGTGATCGGGCCGCGCTACAGCCATCTGCTGAAGCTGATCCGCGAGCCGCTGATGATCGCGTTCTCGACGGCGAGCTCGGAGGCGGCCTATCCGAAGACGCTGGAGGGCCTCAACCGCTTCGGCGCCTCGTCGCGGATCTCGAGCTTCGTGCTGCCGCTCGGCTATTCCTTCAACCTCGACGGCACGATGATGTACTGCACCTTCGCGAGCATCTTCATCGCGCAGAGCTACCACATCGACATGCCGCTCGGCACCCAGCTCGCGATGCTGGCGACGCTGATGATCACCTCCAAGGGAGTCGCCGGCGTGCCGCGCGCCTCCCTCGTCGTGATCGCCTCGACGCTGGCGCAGTTCAACATCCCCGAGGCGGGCCTCTTGATGATCATGGGAATCGACACCTTCCTCGACATGGGTCGCAGCGCCACCAACGTGATCGGCAACACGCTTGCGACATCGGTGGTTGCGAAATGGGAAGGCGAGCTCGGGCCCGAGCATGCGCTTGAACCGGGCGATCTCGTGCCTGAGGACATGGTTCCGGGCGAAGTGCCTGCGATGGCCGGCCATGGATAGGAGCGAGCCATGGGCCAGGCACTGGCGAGGTCAGTGATCGGCGGCGTCCTGTGGGTCGCAGCAGCATCGCTGCTCGCGACCACAGCGGTCGCACAGACCGGCGGCAGCGAAGGGCTCAGCCCGACGCTGTCGGCCATCAAGACGGCGCACACCGTGCGGCTCGGCTATCGCGAGAGCTCGCCGCCATTCTCCTTCCTCGACCAGGCGGGGCGCCCGATCGGCTACAGCCTCGAGCTGTGCGAGGCCATCGTCGAGGAGATCGGCGTCGAGGTCGACGATCCCAATCTCAGAATCGACTACGTCAAGGTGACCTCGGACGATCGCATCGAGGCCGTGCTTCAGAACAAGATCGACCTCGAATGCGGCTCGACCACCGCCAATGCCGAGCGTGGCAAGCGCGTCGCGTTCTCGCCGCTGATATTCGTCGCCGGCAGCAAGCTGATGGTGCCGAAGGGAGCGGCCGTTTCCGGTGTCGCGGATCTGAAGGGCAAGACCGTCGTCGTGACCAAGGGCACGACCAACGAGCAGGCGATGCACGCCGTCGACAAAAAGTTCTCGCTCGGCCTTAACATCGTGACCGCGCCGGATCACGAGCAGTCGTTCCGGATGGTGGCCGACGGCAAGGCGGATGCGTTCGCGACCGACGACATCCTGCTCTACGGCCTGATCGCGCGTCACAAGGCGCAAGAGTATTTTCGCGTGGTCGGGGACTATCTGTCCTACGACCCCTACGGCATCATGTTCAGGAAGGGCGAACCGCAACTCGCCGCCGTGGTCGAACGCGCCTTCCGCAAGCTCGGCTCCAACCGCGACCTCGTTCCGCTCTACAACAAATGGTTCACTGCAAGGCTTCCCACCGGCGAACGGCTGAACGTGCCGATCTCGCTGCAGCTGGAGGAAGCCTTCAAGGCCATGGACGATTCGCCGAGCGCGAATAATTAGCGGCTTCTCTTCTTACCCTCCCCTGGAGGGGGAGGGTCGATCGCGCAAAGCGCGAGCGGGGTGGGGTGATCCCTCCACCCGGCGGTGTGTAAGGTGGAGAGACCGTCACCCCACCCCGTCTCGCATCGCTGGCGCGCTGCGAGCCGACCCTCCCCCTCCAGGGGAGGGTGGGCCAAGCTCGCGGCCGCTAGTTCTGGCCAAACACCCGGTCCAGCGCCGCGTCATACGTTGCCTGCACCAGCTCCGGATGCAGCTTGCCCAGCGCTTCCATCATCACGCCGGAATTGATCTCGAGCACGCGCCAGGTGCCATTGATGCGGACCACGTCGATCGATGCGAAGGCGATGCCGATGGCGTGCGCAGCATCGACCGCGAGTCTCACGCAAGCCGCGCGAACCTCGCCGTCCTCCAGCAACACCGGCTTTGCGCCGGCATCGAGATTGTGTCGCCAATCTGTGCCGCGCTGCTTGCTGTAGACGATGAGAGGTACATCATCGAGCAGCACCACACGGACCTCCTCCTCGATCGCGACATAGGGCGAGATCACGAGTCCGGCGCTCATCGAGAAAACTTCACCAACCGCGTGGTCGAGTTCCGCCTCCGTCGTCACCTTGAACACCGCGCGCCCCGATGTCCCCTCGTTCGGCTTCACCACCACGCCTTGCGGATGGTCGCGAAGCAGCTCGAGCATTGCCTCTCGCCAGGTAGGGCCAACAACATGCTTGCCCAGCTTCGGGTTGAGGAAGAGGTGATGGGGAATGCAGGGCACGCCCGCAAGCGCCAGCACTTCGGCCGTGGCCGATTTGTCGTTGGCGAGACGATGCGCGATGGCGCTGTTGAGGCCGATGTCGTAGCCGAAAGCGAAGCGGCGCGTTTCGCCTCGGCGCATCGCGATCAGCCAGCCACTGGCGCGGACATCGACCGTGATGCCATGCTGTGCGCAATAGCGCCTGATCGCCTGGACAAAGATCCGCTCGCCGCTTGCCATGTGATTCAGTCGTTCCTGTCGCCAAAAGCCGCAAAAATGCGGGAAACGGCGCCAACCCGGGGTGAAAATCAGAGCTATTCTTAATGAAATTCTCGTTAGCGCGATGGAAATTAAGTGCTGCCGTCGAGCCCCCAAGGGAAAAGAAATTGCCCGCCGCGCGCGCTCGGCAGCAAATTCATTAATGATGCGCCCAATTCAGCCCAAATGCCGGTTTGATCGGCATCAATTGCTTCCGAAACGAGGTTGATTATTGGTCTCAATGGCGTAGATCACACACGCGAAATCCTCCGCCATGGCAGATGGTGCCCGCCCCGCTGTGAGGGGCCGGGCAATGCTTTTGCCCGAAAACCGCAATATATTCGGAATATCGAAAATCATGAGCGCGTTTTACCGAGAGAAGGTTCTTTCCGTCCACCACTGGACCGACACGCTGTTCAGCTTCCGCGCCACGCGCGACACCGGCTTCCGCTTCCAGAACGGCCAGTTCGCCATGATCGGCCTCGAGGTCGACGGCCGCCCACTGCTGCGCGCCTACAGCATGGCGAGCGCCAATCACGAGGAGCAGCTCGAGTTCTTCTCGATCAAGGTTCAGGACGGTCCGCTGACCTCGCGCCTGCAGAAGATCAAGGAAGGCGACACCATCCTGGTCGGCCGCAAGGCGACGGGCACGCTGATCACCGACAATCTCCTTCCCGGCAAGCGGCTGATGCTGCTCTCGACTGGAACCGGCCTTGCGCCGTTCGCGAGCCTGATCAAGGACCCCGAGGTCTACGATCAGTTCGAGTCGATCGTGCTGGTCCATGGCTGCCGTCAGGTCTCCGAGCTCGCCTATGGCGAGAAGCTCGTCGCGAATTTGCGTGAGGACGAGGTGTTCGGCGAGTTGCTCGCGGACAAGCTGGTCTACTATCCGACCGTGACCCGCGAGCCGTTCCGCAACCGCGGCCGCATCACCGACCTCATCAATTCCGAGCAGATCTTCAACGACATCGGCCAGGGCCCGCTCGACATCGCAACCGACCGCGTCATGATGTGCGGCAGCCCGGCGATGCTCGAAGAGCTGAAGCTGATGTTCGAAGGCCGCGACTTCGTCGAGGGCTCCGGCAACAAGCCCGGCCATTTCGTGATCGAGAAGGCGTTCGTCGAGCGGTAAGCCCGCTCTTTGTGCGCTCTCGGTTGTCGTCCTGGCCTTGTGCGCAATTGCGCACGGGAGCCAGGACCCATACCCACCGAGTGAAGTTTGGCGAAGGCTGGTCGTTGTCAGTCTTCGCAACAACCCCGCTTAGGGGTTATGGGTCCTGGCTTTCGCCAGGACGACGGCGGTGGGTGAAGCGTCTTGCCCGGCTGACCGTCCCTTTCTCTCCCATCTTCCTGCTGCACTGCAAAAGCCCGCCCATCGGGCTGATTGATTTGTCTCAGCCGAATTCGCTAGCCTGAAACAAGGGCCGCGTCATATCCGTATGACAGGCACAGGCGTATCGTAGCGCTCATGCTGGCGAGAGGACGTGATCGTGGCCGAGGACAACAAGACGCAAGAAGCTCCGAAACGCCTGCCACTGGCGGAAGAGGGGGTCATGGAAACCCTGCTGCTTCCGTTCTCGCCGCGCTTCATCGTGCTGACGATCTGCGCGGTCGTCACCGCGCTCTTGATCGGCGTCGGTATCGCCGACCGCAAGATCTTCGACATCCTGCTGGTCCCGATCCTGATCTTCGCCGCGCTGACCCTGCTCGGCGTCCGCGATCTCCTGCAGAAGAGCCACGCGGTGCTGCGCAACTATCCGATCTCGGCGCATATCCGCTTCCTCCTGGAAGAAATCCGCCCCGAGATGCGGCAATACTTCTTCGAGAGCGAGAAGGACGGCATGCCGTTCTCGCGCGACACCCGCGCGGTGGTCTATCAGCGCGCCAAGATGGAGCTCGACAAGCGGCCGTTCGGCACCCAGGAGGACGTCTATCGCGAGGGCTATGAGTGGATGCATCACTCGGTCTCGCCGAAGATGCATGCCAGGGAAAAATTCCGTGTCGTCATCGGTGGGCCGGATTGCGCAAAACCGTATTCGGCCTCGGTGTTCAACATCTCGGCGATGAGCTTCGGTGCGCTCAGCCCGAACGCTGTGCGTGCGCTCAATGCGGGCGCGAAGAAAGGCGGCTTCGCGCATGACACCGGCGAGGGCGGCGTCAGCCCTTATCACCGCGAGATGGGCGGCGACATCATCTGGGAGATCGGCTCCGGCTATTTCGGCTGCCGCCACCTCGACGGCTCCTTCGACCCCGAGGCGTTCGCGCGCGTCGCCGGCGAAGACCAGATCAAGATGGTCGAGCTCAAGATCAGCCAAGGTGCCAAGCCGGGCCATGGCGGCGTGCTGCCGGCCGCAAAAGTCTCGGAAGAGATTTCCAAGATCCGCGGTGTCGCGATGGGAGAGGATTGCATCTCGCCGGCCTCGCACCGCGCCTTCTCCACACCGGTTGGCATGATGCAGTTCATCGCCGAGATGCGCCGCCTGTCCGGCGGCAAGCCGGCCGGCTTCAAGCTGTGCATCGGCCATCCCTGGGAATTCCTGGCGATCTGCAAGGCGATGAGGGAGACCGGCACCTATCCCGACTTCATCGTCGTCGACGGCAATGAGGGCGGCACTGGCGCGGCGCCGCTGGAATTCATGGATCATCTGGGCATGCCGATGCGCGAGGGCGTCAATTTCGTCCACAACGCGCTGGTCGGCATCAATGCGCGCGACCGCATCAAGATCGGCGCATCCGGCAAGATCGCCACCGCCTTCGACATGGCGCGCGCCATGGCGATTGGCGCCGACTGGTGCAATTCGGCGCGCGGCTTCATGTTCTCGCTCGGCTGCATCCAGTCGCTGAGCTGCCACACCGACCGTTGCCCGACCGGCGTCGCGACGCAGGACCCGACGCGTGCGCGCGCGCTCTACGTGCCGCTCAAGATCGACCGCGTTCAGAATTACCACCATGCGACGCTGCACTCGCTGACCGAGCTGATCGCCGCTGCCGGCCTCGAGCATCCGCAGCAGCTGCGCCCGATCCATTTCAGCCAACGGACGTCGACGACCCAGGTGCAATCCTTCGCACAGCTCTATCCGGCGCTGCGCCCCGGCGAGTTGCTCGAAGGCACGGAAGATCCGCGGTTCCGCGACGGCTGGCGGATGGCGCGGCCGGAGACGTTCCAGCCCGCGCTGTGAGCGCGGCTCTGCCGCCGGCTCCGGCGCATAATTCATTGCGGGAGGGGCTGCGTTTAACGCTTGGTTCAGCTTTGGGTGTAGATTGGCCCCATGGACGAACGGCGCGACAAGGCGAGACATCGCGTGCTGAAGGCCGGAACCATCGAGTTCGGCGGCGGCGCGATCGACTGCACCGTCCGCAACCTGTCCGATACCGGCGCAGCCCTCGACGTTACCAGCCCGGTCGGCATCCCCGACCGTTTCACCCTGTTCGTCCACGCCGACGGAAAGCATCTGTCCTGCACCGTGGTCTGGCGCAAGGAAAAGCGGATCGGGGTGAGGTTCGGGTGAGGATGTACCCTCTCCCCCTGTGGGAGAGGGTGGCTCGCCGAGTAGCGGCGAGACGGGTGAGGGGGTGTCTCCGCGAGCACTCCTCTTACGATTAACTGTGCGGAAAGAACCCCTCATCCGGCGCTTCGCGCCACCTTCTCCCACAAGGGGAGAAGGGAAGCGGTGCCACAAAGTTCGCCCGTGCGGGGACACGACTGAAGATATTAGCGAGCGCGCGCCTCACGCCGCCGCCTGCTCGCCCAGCCGGCTCGCCAAAATCTTGTCGATCCGTCGTCCATCCAGATCCACCACCTCGATGTGCCAGCCGGCGAAGTCGAAGGCGTCGCCGACATTGGGCAGCATGCTGAACTGTTGCAGCACGAGGCCCGCCACCGTGTTGTAGCGGTGCGGCGGCAGCTCGATGCCGAGCAGCTCGCCGAACTCGTCGACCGGCATCCAGCCGGAGATCAGGAGCGAGTCGTCGTCGCGCCTGACGAAGGCCGGCTCGGGCGGCCCTTCCTCGGAATGAAAGGCGCCGACGATCGACTCGAGGATATCTGCGGCCGTCACCATGCCTTCGAAGGCGCCGTATTCGTCGTAGACGAAGCCGACGTGGACCGGCGCAGCTTTCAGGATGGTCAGCACGTCGCGGGCATCCGCCGAGGCCGGAATGCCCGGCGCCTCGCGCACCAGTGCGCGCAGATCCGGCGCGCGCTGGTTCATATAAGCGATCAGCAGGTCCTTGGCCTGGAGCACACCGATCGGCTTGTCGCGATCGCCGTCCGAGACGGGGAAGCGCGAATGCGGGCTCTTTGCGATGATCTCGTGAATGGTCTCCGGATCATCGTTCAGGTCGATCTCGTCGACCTCGGTGCGCGGCGTCATGACGGCGCCGACCGGGCGGTCGCCGAGCCGCATCACGCCGGCAATCATCTCCTTCTCGCCGGGCTCGAGCACGCCTGCGCTCTCGGCCTCGCGGACAAGATGATGGATCTCGTCCTCCGAGACCTTTTCCTCGGCGCTGCCGCCGCGGCCGAGCAGCGTGAGGATCAGCTTGCCGGAGACATCGAGCAGGAACACGAGCGGCAGCGAGATCCGCGCCAGCACGTGCATCGCGGGCGCGACCCTGACCGCGATGCTCTCGGGATCGCGCAGCGCCACCTGCTTCGGCACCAGCTCGCCGACGATCAGGGTGGCGTAGGTGATGAGCGTGACGACGAGGCCGACGCCGACGATGTCGGCAATGCCTGATGACATGCCGAGCTCGACCAGCCATTGCGTCAGCCGCTGCCCGAGCGTCGCGCCCGAGAATGCGCCGGAGAGCACGCCGACCAGCGTGATGCCGATCTGCACCGTCGAGAGGAATTTGCCGGGATCGGCCGCCAGGGTCAGCGCCCGCTCGGCGCCACGGACGCCCTTGGCCGCGAGCAGCGACAGCCGCGCCGGGCGGGACGACACCACGGCCAGCTCGGACATGGACAACAGGCCGTTGATGACGATCAGGACGACGACGATGACGAGTTCGATCGAGAGCATTGACGTTCCGAGAGTAAGCCAGTGTCGCCGGATGAGGGCACGCGTATTGATATAGGTATTCCGGGAGGAAATGCCGACCATTCTGTCGCATCCGGGTACCACGGGGAACCCGTGATCGACGGCTTCCGACAGGTCCGCGACGAGATGGCACTCCGCGGAACTACGGGGCGTTACTTAACGGGCTCTTAGTGGCCGCCAGCTAGGTTTCCGACAATTTGCAGAATGTATTCGGGGACCAGGATGCGGATCGGGAAGCTTTTCGCGCTGTCGATGCTGACGGTGACGGTTTTTGCAGTCATCCTCGGCGCCGAGGTGCTCATACCCCAGACACGCATCTTCACGAACCGCTCCGACGCGATCAAGACCGTCGACGCTTTTGCGGCGACCCTGATGGTCAGCCAGCAGGTCGCCGGCCTTCGCGCCCCCTACATTGGACCGATCTTCCAGGAAGCCGCAGCCACACAGGCCCAGATCGATAATGCCGCGAAGGCGGGGAAAGCCGCCGATGCCGCATTCGAAGGCGCAAGGCGAGCCATCATTGTGCTCGATGACGGTACAGGGATGGTCGAGAACCTCGACCGTGCCACGCGGCGGTTGAAGGAGATCTACACCGCGGCCGATCGCGCGATGGGCCTTCCTCTGGCGGCGCGCGATAGCTCTGCGATCAAGGGCTTCCTGCCCGGAGTCGCCGAGGTCCTCGCCAGTATCGAGCCGATCATGAACCGGCTCGAGGCGAAGGTCATCAATGCCGATTCCTCGCTTGCGGCGCTGTTGAGCCTGGCGCGGACGGCGCAGGATCTGCGCGTTGCCGCCGGCAGCCGTGCGGCCACGCTGTCCCCCGCGCTGTCCGCGCGTCGCCCGCTCACGTCGGCCGAATTCTCGCTGATGGATCGCATGCAGGGGCGTGTGGAAGCCGACCGCGAGCGCATCGAGGCCGGCATCGACCAGCTCGGGAATCCGCCGCGGATCGCCACCGAGCTGAAGGCGGCAACGGAATCTTATTTCGGAAAAGCAGCGGCTGCCGTGGACAAGGAGATGGCCGCTGCGCGCAGCGATGGTAAATATGGAATCGACAGCGATGAGCTGGCGAAGGTCATCGTACCGGCCATCCAGATGTTCTACGGCGTGCGCGACGCGGCGCTGGCCGAAGCGGCCGAGCGCGCCTCGTCCTCTCGTGATGGTGCGCTGGCGATGCTGGCGCTTGCGGCCGTCGCGGTGCTGGCATTGCTCGGCACGCTCGCTGGTGTGACCGTGATGCTGCGCAGCCGCGTGGTGACGCCGCTCGGCCGGCTCGCAGACGTGATCGGAACGCTCGCCGCCGGACAGCACGAGGTCGAGATTCCCGCGAGCGGCCGCAACGACGAGATCGGTCAGGTCGCGGGCTCGCTCCGGCACTTCAAGGATTCACTCGTCGCCAAGAAAGCCGCCGACGAGGCCGCCGCGGTCGAAGCCGAGGCGAAGCTTCAGCGCAGCCAGCGCATGGATCAGATCGCGCGCGAGTTCGAGGCCATGATCGGCGATGTGATCAACACCGTGTCGTCGGCATCGTCGGAGCTGGAAGTCTCGGCGGGAACGCTGACGAACACGGCCGATCAATCGGAAAAGGTCACCGCGACCGTCGCGGCCGCCTCCGAGCAGGCCTCGACCAACGTGCAGACCGTTGCCGCGGCGGCGGAGGAAATGGCTTCGTCGGTGGACGAGGTCAGCCGGCAGGTTCAGGATTCCGCGCGCATCGCCGGCGAGGCGGTGCAGCAGGCCGGGCGCACCAACGATTATGTCGGCGAACTCGCCAAGGCCGCGGGGCGGATCGGGGACGTGGTCGAGCTCATCAGCCAGATCGCGGGCGAGACCAATCTTCTCGCCCTCAACGCCACCATCGAGGCGGCCCGGGCTGGCGAGACCGGACGCGGTTTCGCCGTGGTCGCCTCCGAGGTCAAGGCACTGGCCGAGCAGACCGCCAAGGCCACCGGCGAGATCAGCCAGCAGATCACTGGCATTCAGACCGCGACCGAGGATTCGGTCGGCGCCATCAAGGCTATCGGCGACACCATCGCCCGCATGTCCGAGATTGCTTCCGCGATCGCCGCGGCGGTCGAGGAGCAGGGCGCGGCGACGCGGGATATCTCCCGCAACGTGCAGCAGGCGGCCCGCGGCACCCAGCAGGTCTCCGCCAGCATCGTCGACGTGCAGCGCGGCGCCAGCCAGACCGGA
This sequence comes from Bradyrhizobium sp. Rc2d, assembly GCF_900099855.1. Classification (NCBI taxonomy): domain Bacteria; kingdom Pseudomonadati; phylum Pseudomonadota; class Alphaproteobacteria; order Hyphomicrobiales; family Nitrobacteraceae; genus Bradyrhizobium; species Bradyrhizobium sp. Rc2d. Next base: position 18,828 of record NZ_FNCU01000054.1, read on the forward strand.
TCAGCCTCCGCCAACGTGCTTGCGTCTGCGAAATCGCTGTCCGGCGAGAGCAGCCGTCTCAAGCTCGAAGTCGGAAAATTCCTGGACGCGATCCGGGCGGCGTAGAGCGTCGCGATATCAGAGTTGATTGCTGCAAAGGTGCACTCCCTCTCCCGCTTGCGGGAGAGGGTCGGGGAGAGGGTGTTTCCACAATGGGACTATCCCCAAGAGGGGAAAGCCCTCACCCGGCGCTTCGCGCCGACCTCTCCCGCAAGCGGGAGAGGTGAAACGGCCGCAAAGATCTGATTTCACCACTCTTGCCGCGCTCAGAACTCCCCGTGCAGCCGCCCTGAAAACACCGACACCGGCCCACGGTCGGCGTTGTAGGCGGGGTTGACGATGAGCTGGTAGTCGGCGGTGAGGGTGAGATTCTTGTTCACGGCGTAGGCGTAATAGGTCTCGAGGATGCGCTCGTTGCGGTAGTTGAGCGCGCCGTCGCCGATGAGCACGCCGAGGCCGCCGGCGGCGAGGAAGTCGCGATAGTCCTGCGAAATCGCGTTGACGGCGCCGCCGATGCCGATCACGTCGTCAGGCCGGCCCCATGTCGTGCCCTTGATCGACAATCCGGCGGACAGGCTCCGATGAATGTCGGTGAAGACCAGCGTTTCGAAACGGCCGTCGTTCCAGCTCCAGCGGCCAAACAGCCCGACGTCGTCCGTGATCGCCTGCTCCAGGTTGAGCACATATCCATACTTCAGGCGGCCGCGCCGGGTTTGCGCGATGTCGAGATTGAGCGCGGGATTGTCCAGCGTTTCGCGGAAGCTGCCCATATTGGCGCTGTCGAGCCAGCCCATGGTTCTGAGCTTGCCGGGCTGGCCGAACAGCGAGAAGCGCGTCTCGAGCTCGAGCACATACTGGCCGCGCTCCCCGACTTTTGTGTCGAAATGATTCGAATTGGACTCGGACACCATCAGGAAATAGCCGCCGCGCAGCGCCCATTGCTTCTGGTTGAGCTCGGCGGTGACGCCATAGGTGAGGCCGACCTTGTCGGCGGAATAGTCGAAGGCACCCGGCGCCCATAGCGACCAGTTCATGAAGTCCTTGCGGGTGTCCTTGGCGTAGGCATTACCGTCGAACACGTCGACCACCGCGAACTTGCCGGCCTGCAAGGTGAGCCTGGAAACGTCGACCTTCTGCCCGAGCTGCAACTGGCTGCTCGCAAACTCCTCCTGCTCGCCGCCGAAACCAAATGTCTGGCGTACGAACAGGCGCGAGGTGTTGTAATGCGGATAGGGGAAGTTCGACTTCTGCGCTTCACCGTTCGGGAATCCGGCGGCACCGACCGTGTCGTTCAGTCCAAATCCCTGGAGGAGTTCGGGATTGTAATAGACCTCGCCGCCGTCCCAGAGCCGTGCGTTCAGGAACAGGCTGTTGCTCCAGGTCGCTTTGGCCTGCGCCGAGGGCGAGAGCGAGTTCGGGCCAGTGTAGAGCGCGGGGAACGACGGATAGCCTTGCGGCAGATAGGTGCTCTGGCCGTGAATCTCCCAGCGATCGGATTCCGTGTCGATCAGGGAGCTCTTCGGGTCATAGCTCGGCATGCCCGGCCAATCGACCTTGCGGTTGAGACCGAGCCTGACCTGCTGGAAGTCGAGCGACGAGGAGCTGTATTGGGCGCCCGTGGAGAAGGCGACATTGGCGCCGTCGAAGCGGCTGTAGAGATATTCGAGCCGTGCGCTCCAATGCGGCGCAAAGCCGTATTCGATGCCCGCGCCCGCGATCCAGCCGGGCCGCGTGTTCAGGATTTTCGGGACTTCGGCGCCGGAGGCCGGCGTGTCGAAATAGCGCTCGCCCATCCAGGCAAAGCCGCCGGTGGCGTAGACGAGCCACGGGCCGCTGGTGTAGCCGACGCGGCCGCGCAGGCTCGCGGTGTAGTCCCATTGCTGGGTGACGGTGTTGGCGGGGGTGGCCAGGAAGGAGACGATCGAGTTCGAGGCAATGTAGTTGGGAAACGAAAAATCGCCTTCGACGCCGACCAGCCAGCCGGAATTGAGCCGGTAATTGTAGCCGGCCTGCACGCCGCCGATCATGCCGCTGAAGACGCCGCTGTCGCTGACTGCGGTGCCGTCGTTCAGCGCAAAGTGCGACGAACCCCGGCTATAGCCGGCATGCGCGCCGATATAGAGGCCCGTCCAATCATAGACCGCTCTCAGCGCCGGCGCCTTCAGCGGCAGATCGGCCGCGGTACCTTTGGCGGGCAAAGCCAACACGCCGGTGGCAATCGCCGCAGCCGTCCGCAAGTACCTGTAACGGTGACTTCTCAACGTCAAAACGCACGCCCCCAAACGCGAATGTATCCACCCGCCGCGACATCCCTGCCGATTTGCGGCGACCCTGTCATCAGGTCTTAGGTGCTCACGCGGTCGACCGAGATGATCTCGATCCGGCGCGATTTCGTCCCAAGCCCCTCGTCTTGCTACGGACCTTATTGCGATTAATTCGCAATAGCAACTGGCGCGCGTCGCCGCAGAGGATGGTTCGCACCCGTGTGTGACGGGACTGCAACAAAGTCGGAGTCCAAAACAGATGACCCCGCCCGGGGGAACGCCGGGCGGGGTCGGGGGCACGACACGGGGTGGATGAGGCGCCCGTGTCGGACGCAGGATCCACGAGAGATCGGCCTCAGGTACCTAGATCAGTAGCAGGTACGAACGCGGCCGACGTACTGGCCGAAGGCGTTGTACTGGGCGACCCAGCCGCAGCGGTGATAGCCGTAGTAATAGGGGTCATTGCTGGCGGCGATCGCGGAGCCGACGACGGCGGCGGTGGCGATGCCGGCGCCCACACCCCAGACCCAGCCGGGCTGCTTGGCTTCGGCCGAGGAAGTGGTGGACACGATGCTGCCGGTCACGGCGAGGGCAGCCAGAGCTGTGGCGGCAATCTTGGTCTTGATCGACATGTGAAACTCCATCCGGGGTTGAGGCGGTCCTTGTGGCCCGCGTGCCCAGTTGGACGGAGGCTCCTCGCGTCCGGTTCGAAGCCGGGAAAGGCGGTCGCCGAGCCCTGTGCTTTCCTGAACAATTCCAGGGGGATGGGAAGTTAGCCCAGGGGTCCCTTGGCGAGCCTGTTCACGTCGAAGTTATCGACCTCGCTCAGCAACTCGCAAAAGGCCGTCGCGCCTTGATCGATCAGGCGTTCGCCCTGTTCTGCAACGGCCAAGGTCGCGTTGCCGACCGCGCCGCTGGCGTTGAGATCCTGCGCCTGCCAGGCGAATGGCGCGGGGCGTTGCGTCGACAGCCAGCGATATTGCTGCTCGATCGCGATGCTGCTCGCGGGAAAATCCGCGATCGCATTCATGCGCACCTGGTCGGGATAGCGCGCCAGCATGATCGAGGTCTCGACCGCGCCGCCGTGAATGCCGTGGCGCACTTCATCGGCCGGGAACAGTTTGTCGGCGCCTGATAGCCGCGACCATGACGTCGTCACCACGAACAGTTTTTGGTGCGCGCGAAGATCTTGCGCCACCAGCATCATGGCCGCGCTGTTGCCGCCATGGCTGGTGATGATGACGAGCTTCTTCACGCCGCGACGGGCGACGTCTTCGCCGATCCCCGTCCATCGCTTCAGCGCGACATCAGTCCGCAGCGTTTGTGTGCCCGGATAGTCGATATGCTCGGTGGAGATGCCAACTGGTTCAATAGGAAGAAAACTGGCCGGAACGGTTTCGGGCAACAGCTCGCGCACGCGCGCCAGATACGCGTTCGCGATCAGCACGTCGGTTTCGAGCGGCAGATGCGGGCCATGCTGCTCGGTCGCCGCCAGCGGCAGCACCGCAATCCAGCGCGAGACCTCGGCCGGGGCCGCATCGGCCCAGCGGTTCTCGGTCCAGTCGCGCGACGGCATCATTGAGCTTTCCTTGAAGGTTTCTTTGCCTGAATTTGTCACGTAATTTGGGGTATGAGGGGACGCGGGCCCGGCCGGCTCGCGTCCCCGAACTTCATGCGGTTTTATCGCGTTGCGTTCACATCGGCCAGCAACGATCGACGGAGTCCCTTCATGAGCCCTTCTCATCTGCGGCGAGCGTTAACGGCGGGCCTGATGGCCGCTTTGGTCGGAAGCGTGCCGGTGCGGGCCGAGACGCTCGACAAGGTCACCTTCGGCACCAATTGGGTCGCCGAGGCCGAGCATGGCGGCTTCTTCCAGGCGGTCGCCGACGGCACCTACAAGAAATATGGGCTCGACGTCACCATCGTCCCCGGCGGGCCGAATGAAAATAACCGGATGCTGCTGATCGCCGGCAAGATCGATTTCTTCATGGCCGCGAACACGCTGATGTCGTTCGATGCGGTCGCCAACAACGTCCCCGTCGTCACCATCGCCGCGATTTTCCAGAAGGATCCGCAGGTAATGCTGACGCAGCCCGACGCCAAGGTCGCCAAGATCGAGGATCTCAAGCCGCTGACGCTATTCGTCTCCAAGGAGGGCATGACCAGCTACTTCCAGTGGCTGAAGTCCGAATATGGATTCAGCGAGAAGAACGTCCGTCCCTACAATTTCAATCCGCAGCCGTTCATCGCCAATCCCAAGAGCGCCATGCAGGGCTACGTGACCTCCGAGCCCTTCGCGGTCGAGAAGGTGGCCGGCTTCAAGCCCAACGTGCTGCTGCTCGCCGATTACGGCTTCAACACCTATTCGACCCTGATCGAGACTCGCCGCGAGATCGTCGAGAAGAAACCGGACCTGGTGCAGCGCTTCGTCGATGCCTCCATGATCGGTTGGTACAATTACATCTACCGCGACAATTCCGCCGGCAATGCCATGATCAAGCAGCTCAACCCGGAGATGACCGACGATCTGCTCGCCTATTCCGTCGCCAAGATGAAGGAGCACGGCATCGTCGATTCCGGCGACAGCCTGAAGAACGGCATCGGCGCCATGAGCGACGAGCGCTACACTTCCTTCTTCAACAAAATGGTGAAGGCGGGCGTGGTGAAGCCCGATCTCGATTTCCGCAAATCCTATACGCTGCGCTTCGTCAACAAGGGCGTCGGCGTCGAACTGCGCCCGAACAAGCCGTAACGCATGCTGAGATTTGAGCAAGGTGCGTCGGCGTCGTCCACCTCTCCCGAAGGGAGAGGTCGCATCGCATCGTCAGATGCGATGCGGGTGAGGGATTACGCTCTCTCCTGGGACCTGAGCCCCCTCACCCGGCGCTGCGCGCCGACCTCTCCCCGTTGGGGAGAGGTGCAGGTTGCAGCTCGATCCCACCGCATCACAGCCTGCGATCGATGGTAGAGCGCTCAACGTCATCCACCGTCGAAGCCAGCCTGACGGCTCTCGCCGTCAGCCTGCGCGGCGTGACGAAGACGTATGACAATGGCGTCATGGCGCTCGGCCCGCTCGACCTCGCGGTGCGCAAGGGCGAGTTCATCTCGCTGCTGGGCCCGTCCGGTTGCGGCAAGTCGACCGCACTGCGGCTGATCGCGGGGCTCAGCACGCCCTCGTCCGGAATCGTGCGGGTGGCGCGCCACGAGGGCGTGCCGCAGCCGGGCCACGGCATCGGTTTCGTGTTCCAGGAGCCGACGCTGATGCCCTGGACCAGCGTGCGCGACAACGTGCGACTACCCCTGAGGCTTGGCCGCGTTCCGAAGGCGGAGGCGTGCGCGCGTGCCGACGCGGCGCTCGCCAGCGTCGGGCTTGCCGATTTCGCCGATGCCTTTCCGCGCGAGCTCTCCGGCGGCATGAAGATGCGGGTGTCGCTGGCCCGCGCGCTCGTCACCGATCCCGATATCCTGCTGATGGACGAGCCGTTCGCGGCGCTCGACGAGATCACGCGCTTCCGCCTCAACAATGATTTGCTCGCGCTGTGGCGCGGCCTCGGCAAGACCATCATCTTCGTCACCCATTCGGTGTTCGAATCTGTCTACCTGTCGCAGCGCGTGGTGGTGATGACGGCGCGGCCCGGCCGCATTCAAGCCGACCTCCGTATCGAGACAATCGAGCCGCGCGCTGAGGAGTTTCGCACCTCAGCGGCCTATTCTGATTATTGCCGAAGAGTGTCGGCCGCGCTGGCGCCGTCCTATGTGGGGCAGTCGACGCTATGAACGCGCAAGCTGCCGTCACCGTAAAACCGTCCGGCGCGCAACGTGCGATGCGCTTCGTGCTTCCCGTCATCGTGTTCGCGGCCGGCCTCCTCGCCTGGGAACTGGTGGTTCGCATCAAGGACATTCCGCCCTACGTGCTGCCGGCGCCCTCCGTCATCTTTCTGACACTGATCAAGGACTGGGCGGTGCTGTCGCAGTCGCTCGCGACCACGCTGCTGACCACGCTCGAAGGGTTTGTCGCCGCGAGCGTCGGCGGCATCGCGCTGGCGCTCTTGTTCAATCAGTCGAAATGGGTCGAATATTCGCTGTTCCCCTATGCCGTCGTCCTCCAGGTGACGCCTGTCATCGCGATTGCGCCGCTGCTTCTGATCTATCTGGAGCAGCAGACCGCGGTGGTGGTCTGCGCCTTCATCGTCGCCTTTTTCCCGGTGCTGTCCAACACCACGCTCGGACTCAACTCGGTCGACCGCAATCTCGCCGGCTTGTTCCAGCTCTATGGCGCCTCGCCGCCACAGACCCTGCGCTTTCTCAAGCTGCCCGCGGCGCTGCCCTACATTCTCGGCGGCTTGCGCATCGCCGGCGGCCTGTCGCTGATCGGCGCAGTCGTGGCCGAGATCGCGGCCGGAACGGCCGGTGCCGGCTCCGGGCTCGCCTACAGGATCACCGAGTCAGGCTATCGATTGAACATACCCCGCATGTTCGCGGCGCTGCTTTTGTTGTCGCTCGCCGGGATTGTCATCTATGGGGTGCTGGCGCTAGTTTCGCACCTCGTTTTACGGCGCTGGCATGAGAGCGCGCTTGGAAAGGAAAGCTGATGTCTACCGGTTCGATTTCGTCCGAAAAGATCGACCTTCTGATCTATGGGCCGGTGCGGCCGATCCTCGACAACGGGTTTTCCGACCATTTCGTCGTGCACAAGGCCGAGACGCGCGGTGACCTCGAGAGGCTGACGCCGGCGGTCCGCGACAAGATCCGCGGCGTCGCCGTGACCTATCACACCGTGCGCGCCGACAAGGATTCGCTGTCGCAGCTGCCCAAGATCGAGATGGTGGCGAGCTTCGGCGTCGGTTACGACCACATCGACGCCAAATACGCGGCCGAGCACAACATCATCGTCACCAACACGCCCGACGTGCTGACCGAGGAGGTCGCCGACGTCGCGATGGGCCTTCTGATCTCCACCCTGCGCGAGTTCATCAAGGCCGACCGCTACGTCCGCTCCGGACTGTGGCAGACGCAGAATTATCCGCTCAGCGTCGGCTCGCTGCGCGATCGCAAGGTCGGCATCGTCGGCATGGGCCGGATCGGCCAGGCCATCGCGCGCCGGCTCGATGCATCGCTGGTGCAGGTGGTCTACCATTCCCGCAATCCGTCCAAGGACGTCTCCTACAAGCACTATCCTGATTTGATCGAGATGGCGAAGGCTGTGGACACGCTGATGGTGATCGTGCCCGGCGGCGCCAGCACGAACAAGATGATCAATGCCGAGGTGCTGAAGGCGCTCGGCCCGCGCGGCGTGCTCATCAACGTCGCGCGCGGCTCGGTGGTGGACGAGCCGGCGCTGGTGCAGGCGCTGAAATCCGGCACCATTCTCGCCGCCGGCCTCGACGTGTTCGCGGCCGAGCCGAGCGTGCCGGACGAGCTCAAGTCCATGCAGAACGTCGTGCTGCTGCCGCATATCGGCTCGGCCTCGGTGGTGACACGCAACGCGATGGACCAGCTCGTGGTCGACAATCTCAAGTCCTGGTTCGCCGGCAAGGCGCCGCTGACGCCGGTTGCGGAAACGCCGTTTAGGGGGCGCTGATGAGAGCTCTTCGGGGCGTTGCATTCGCCGTGGCGGCCTACTTGGCCGCGATCGGCATCGCGCATGCGCAGGATGCGACGACCCTGAAGAAGCAGATGCCCGGGCAGTGGGAGCTGTCGACCACCGAGCGCAGCAAGACCTGCGTCGTCACGCTCAAGGGCGACGCCGCGGGCCAGGGTTTTAAGCTGGAGCTGGAGCCGGCCTGCAAGACCGCGCTGCCTTTCACCAAGGACATCGTCGCCTGGAACGTTCGAGGTCTCGACATTGTCCGCTTGCAGGATGCGACCGGTGAAGCCGTGATCGACTTCACCGAGGTCGAGGCCGGCATCTTCGAGGGCCTGCGTCAGGGCGAGGGCGTCTACATCCTGCAAGATCTCGCCGCCGCGCGCTCGATGGCCAAGTCGATGGACCAGATGATCGGCGATTGGTCGATGGTGCGTGGCAACGGCCAGCCGGTCTGCGGGCTGACGCTGACCAACACCGAGGCGGGACCGGACAATTTCCAGGTCTTCCTCAAGCCGAAATGCGACGCGGCGATCGCACAGTTCAACCCGACGCAATGGCGGCTCGAGCGCGGCCAGATCATCCTGATGTCGAAGGCGGGCGAGGCCTGGCAGTTCGAGGCCGACGACAATGCGCAGTGGCGGCGCGTTCCCGACACCGCCGATCCCCTGATCATGCTGCGTCAGTAGGCGACCGAGGTCGCGCAGCACTGCCGCAACGATGACGCGGCGAGCTCTCACGGGAACCGGACCGGCAGGGAATCGGTTAGCAGAACAGGTGATTCCGTTGGGAGATCCGCATGGCCAAGCGTGTCCTCGCGATCGGCATCGAGCCCGGCAATGCGGATTATAGCGCATTCCCGCAGCTCACGCCCGAACATGTCCGCAGCTACATCGAGGCCCAGCTCCTGCGCCTGCGCGGCCTCGGCTTCGAGGTCACGAGCTGCCTGATCGATCTCGATGCGACCGCGGAGGCCGCCGTGACGGCAGCGCTACGCGACGAGCGCTTCGACTGCATCGTGATCGGCGCCGGGCTCCGCGAGCCGAAGGAACGGCTGCTGCTGTTCGAGAAGGTGCTCAACCTCGTCCACCGCCTGGCGCCGGAAGCCGCGATCTGCTTCAACACCACGCCCGCCGACACAGTCGAAGCGGTGCAGCGCTGGGTCGAACCGTAACCCCACTCTGTAGGCAAGCCCGCAGCCGGCTCGGCGATCCGCCACCACTACGGCCGCGACACCCCGCCTCCGGCGGCTGGGCGCCGCCGCGTCTTTTCTGTGGTCTGATCGGCGTGTTGCATGATACGGTTGCCGCAATCCAACGTAGAGCGTGCATTCCGTTCAGGTCCTTTCGATGTTCAGAGCCATCGTCATCATCGTCCTCGCCTTTGCCCTGTCCGGCTGCGATGCCTTTGGCGCGCTGAAAAACGGAATGCAGTACGCACGGGCCGTAGAGGGCGATCTCGAGCAGTCAACCGGCGTAAGGCCGAAGGTCGGTTTCAACTGGCACAATGGCCGCCTCGCATCGGTGACGGTCATGTTTCCGGGCCTTTATCAAACCAAGCCGTTGGGCGACCTTGCCGGCCTCGTGCACGAGACGGTGACCAGAGAATTCAAGCAGACGCCGGATGCGATCATGCTTTCCTTTGCTCTGGCCAGGGGCCCCTCGGTCTGAGGGCGCTGCAAGCGTGCTGTCGCGACATGCCCGCCCTTTGGCGCAACAGGCCCGAGCGGGGCGTATGTGTATCCGGTCTCGCATGTGCCGGTGGCTGACCGCTGCGATCGTCGGCGGCTCTCTCCTCGCCGCCGGCCCTGCATCTGCGCAACGAATCCCCACCGACGAGCCTGCGTTCACTGCTTTCGTGGCGGCACGGATAAAGGCCGTGGTTCGTAACACACAAGTCGTGATCAACGGCCCTCTGACGCTTTCGATCGGTCCCTTGCAAGCCAACCTCGATCGCATCTACGCCTTCTGCAAGGCCAACACGAGCGGCTGCGCCAAGGAGATCGAGACCTATGTCGGTGGGGTCGTCGCAACGACCGGCAACGTAACGGACGCTCCGACCAAAGCAGCTCTCCGAATTGTGGTGCGCTCGACCGACTATATGCGGCAGGCGCTTCGCGAGCTCGAGTCTGCCGGTACCATCCCGACGCGTCCGCTCGCGGAGGGGCTGGTGATCGTCCCGGTGCTCGACTCGCCGCGCACGGTCAGGATATTCAATGACAAGGACCGTGCTGCGCTCGGCTTGACATCGGACCAGGTCTTCGACATCGCCATCGCCAATGTACGCAGCAGCTTGAAGCCGCTCATGTCCGCTGCAAAGCCGGCCGTGCCGGGACAGTTCGGCACGTTGAAGGGCGATTACTACGCGACAAGCCGGCTTGCGCTGATCGACAGCTGGGCGCCGCTCGCGCAAGCCCAGGGTGGCGTTCTGATCGTGGCGGTTCCGACGCCCGATCTCCTGCTCTATTCGGGCGAGGACAGCAGCGCCGCGCTCGACGCGCTGCGTACGCTCGCCCAGAACGTCGTGGCCCGTGCGCCGAAGCCGCTTTCGGGAGCGCTGCTCCGCTGGACGCCGAAAGGATGGCAGTCCGTTCGATGACATTGCCGGTCACAATGGAGGTGCACTCCCTCTCCCGCTTGCGGGAGAGGGTTGGTGAGAGGGTGCTTCCGCAATGGGACAATCCCCAAGCGGAGACAGGCTAAAGCCATTCCGCTCTAGATCAACCGCATCCCGCGCAGGCTGGCGTGGCCGCTTCGACCGACGATGATGTGGTCGTGCACGGAAATCCCCAGCGGCTTTGCGATGTCGATGATCGCCTTGGTCATCTGGATGTCGGCCTGCGAGGGCGAGGGATCGCCTGAGGGGTGGTTGTGCACCAGGATCAGCGCAGTCGCGGAGAGTTCGAGCGCGCGCTTGATCACTTCGCGGGGATAGACCGGGGTATGGTCGACGGTGCCGGTCTGCTGCACCTCGTCGGCGATGAGCTGGTTGCGCTTGTCGAGGAAGAGCAGGCGGAATTGCTCCTTGTCGGCGAAGGCCATGCTGGTGCGGCAGTAGTCGATCACCTCGTTCCAGGACGACAGCGCGTTGCGGCTATTGACCTCGCCCTTGGCGACGCGGTGCGCCGCCGCTGCGATCAGCTTGAGCTGGTGGATCGCGGCCTCGCCGACGCCGTCCACCTCGCGCAGGCGCGCCACCGGCGCATGCACGACCTCGGCGAACGAGCCGAACGTCTTGATCAGCGTCTTCGCCAGCGGCTTTGTGTCGCGCCGCGGCAGCGCGGCAAACAGCGCCATCTCCAGCAGCTCGTAGTCGCTGAGCGCATCCGCGCCCGCGCTGTAGAAGCGCTCGCGCAGCCGCTCGCGGTGGCCGTGATAATGCGGCGTGTCCTCAGGCTTGCTCTTGTCGTGGTCTGGCTTGGCGGGCATCGGCCGCCAGCATTGCCGGGGGCCAGCGTTTTTGCAACCGTCAATTGCGGCACGGCGCCGCTCTGGCGTTGTGACCCCAACAGTCCATTCCGTCATTCCGCGGCCCGAGCGGAGCGAGAGAGCACGGAATCCATCGGGCCATAGAGTACGCGGCTGAATGGATTCCGGGCTTACGACTTCGTCGCGCCCCGGAATGACGTCCCGGAATGACATTGAGTGAACCAGACGTCAGAGACGCAGCTCTAGCGCCCCGGCTTCAACCCCGGCACCAGTGCGGCGAGCCTGTCCTTGATCGGGCGGCCGAACATCGATCCGCCCATGCCTGACGGCGGTGGACCCGGCGGAGGTCCGCGGCGCCCGACGGTCGCATCGGTGCGGCGGTCGACGCCGAGCGTCAGCGTCGCAACGTAGCGGTCGCGCTCCTCCTTCACCGCGCAGAAGGCGCGATGCTCGGGATCGGAGCGTCCGATCACGACGTCATTGGCGTTGATGATCGTGCGCTGCCGGGCGCGGTCCTTGTAGGCGGGAACGTTGATGTAGATGAACTCGTTCAGTGCGTCCGGCAGGAAAGTCTGCCCGGTCAGCACCGTGCGGTCGTCCAAAAATACCTTGAAATGGATGTGCGTGGCGCGGCCGTCGTACCAGCCGGGATAGATGGTATTGAACGCAACCCAGCCGGCCTCGTCGGTCATCTGCGTGCCGCGCAAAAACGTCTTGCTGGTCGCGTCGATGTTGTGGCCGTCGCCCTGGCCGGGAAACGCCGAATAGAGGCCTCTTGCATCGCAATGCCAGATGTCGACCCGGGCGTCCCTGATTGCCGTGCAGGGCCCGGCTTCGATCACGCGCAGCCGCAGTGTCAGTGGCACACCGGGCCTGCCCTCCGTGATGTCGGACCGAACGAGTTTCGGGTCGGCATAGAACGGCCCTTCCTCCGCCTGCGGCGTCAGGATGCAGGCCGGCTCAGCGTCCGTTGAAGCGGGAGCGGCCTTCGCACCGCTCTGGAGCAATCCCGCCGCACTGGCCGATACAAACCCCAGGAATCCGCGCCGCGTCGATCCGTTCACTCATCTCTCTCCCATTAGCTCTGGCGGGAGATCGTCATCGGCCGAGAGGACGGCAAGATCGCGCTACGATGGTGCCGGCGATCACCCGATCTGCTTCTCGCCGTGCCGCTCCGACAGCGTGAAGATCTCCACGCCGGTCGCCGTCACGCCGACCGAATGCTCGAACTGCGCCGACAGCGAGCGGTCGCGGGTGACTGCGGTCCAGCCGTCGGAGAGGATTTTGACGTGCGGCTTGCCGAGATTGATCATCGGCTCGATGGTGAAGAACATGCCGGGCTTGAGCTGCACGCCTTCGCCGGGACGGCCGATATGGATGATGTTCGGCTCGTCGTGGAACATGCGCCCGAGGCCGTGGCCGCAGAAATCGCGCACCACGCTCATGCCCTGTGGCTCGACGAAACTCTGGATGGCGTAGCCGATGTCGCCGGTGGTGGCGCCGGGCTTCACCGCGGCGATGCCGCGCATCATCGCTTCATAGGTGACTTCGATCAGCCGCTCGGCCTTCCGGGCGATCGGGCCGACCGCATACATCCGGCTGGAATCGCCGTACCAGCCGTCGACGATGAAGGTGACGTCGATGTTGACGATGTCGCCCTCCTTCAGCGGGCGGTCGCCGGGCATGCCATGGCAGACCACGTGGTTGAGCGAGGTGCAGGTCGAGTAACGGTAGCCGCGATACATCAGCGTCGCCGGATAGGCGTTGTTGCTGAAGGCGAAGTCGCGGACGAATTCGTCGATGCGCGAGGTCGGCACGCCGGGCCCGACGATGTCGGTGAGCTCGTCGAGGCACTTGGCCACCAATGCGCCCGCCTTGCGCATGCCGGCAAAGGCGCCCGGCCCATGCAGCTTGATCTGTCCGGTCTTGCGCAGGGAGGTATCGGTGGCTTCGACGTAGCTCATGCGGGAACTGTCTTCCGGGCTCGGGGCCTGATTTCGATGTTCGGCGGAAAGGCTTGATTTCACGCCCTAATTTAATGATTGCGGGCCTTCATGCAAGCCAAGCGTGACCTTTGCACCCAAAAGCGGGCCTAATTCGGGACTTCTACGGTGGTTTCCACCGGTAGCGCGCCACCTCGAATGCGGATTTCGCGGACGGGGTAGGGAACCCGGATGCCCTCGCGCTTGAAGGCGTCCCACAGCGCCAGCATCACGTCGCTCTTGACGGTGTCCATGCCGTCGGGATCGGCGAGCCACAGGGTCAGCGAGAACTTCATGCCGGCCTCGGCAAACTCGGTCAAAATGCAATTCGGCGGCTTGCCCTTCTGCGCGCGCGGATGGGCGGCGGCGGTCTCGGCGGCGAGCTTGCAGACCAGGCGTGGGTCGGCGTCGTAATTGGTGCCGAAGGCGATCTTCACCAGCGTGTTCTTGTCGGTGTAGGTCCAGTTGACGACCTTCTGCGTCACCAGATCCTCGTTCGGCACCAGGAATTCGCGGCCGTCGCCGGCGGCGACGGAAATATAGCGCGTCTTCATCGCACTGATGCGCCCGGTGTTGTCGCCGATGGTGACGAGGTCGCCGGGCTTCACCGACTTGTCGGCGAGCAGGATGATCCCCGAGATGAAATTGGCGACGATCTTCTGCAGGCCGATACCGATGCCGACGCCGACCGCGCCGGAGAAGACCGCGAGCGCCGACAGATCGATCCCGACCGCGCCGAGCGCGATCACGATCGCAACCGCAAGCAGCCCGATGCGGATGATTTTCACCAGCAGCACCTGCACCGAGGGCGTCAGATCGGTGGTCGCATTGATCCGGCTCTCGGCAAAATTGCTCGCGATGTTGGTCAGCCAGAGCGCGATCAGCAGCAGCGCGCCGGCCTTGAGCGCCAAGAGCGGGGTCAGCCGCAGGCCGCCGAGCACGATGGCGAAGGAATCGAGCAGCTCGACCGTCGCATCGAGCTGGCCGAGGATGGAGAGCGCGGCGACGAACCACGCCGTGATCGACACCAGCTTGACGATGAAGGCGTTGCGCAGCACCGAGGTGAGCAGCCGGATCACGAGCCACGCCAGCCCGAGCTTGGCCGCGACCATCAACAGATAGCTGCGGCTCGGCCAGGTCGCATGGTACATCACCACCCGCGAAATGATCACGAGCAGCGTGAACACCGCCGTCGAGGCGCTGGCGACCATCACCCGGACGAAGTGCCGGAGCGGCAGCGGCCAGCGCATCGCCAGCGACGTCATATCGACGCGGATGCGAATGGCCGCCTCCGCGGCATAGGCGATGCCGGCCGCAGTCAGGATGAGACCGAACTGCAGGTAGAACCAGGGTGAGGAGATTTCCGCCCCGACGCTGCGCGCGGTGGTCTGCACGAACTCCATGAAATCCTTGAGGTCCATGTCCATCGGTCGGTCTCGTCGGGAAGCAGGCGGGAGGAATTGATTCGAGGGAGCCGCAGAATTCCACAAAGGGCACCGCCGGACCATCGATACACCGCGAAGTGATGCGCGTTAAGGCCGCAAAATGCGGCCAGATTGCCGCGAGCGGGAGAAAATGGGTTGGCGCGCGAGTCCGCCGACGATAAGGATGCAATTCCAGCGATTTTTACCCGGAAGGTGGATGGCCTCCCTCGACTCCGTCAGTCTCGCCATATTGCTCGGCGCTGTCCTCGTCATGGCCGGCATCCTCTCGAGCCTGCTTGCGCTGCGCTTCGGCGCGCCGCTGCTGCTCGTCTTCCTTGCGATCGGCATGCTCGCCGGCGATTCCGGCCCCGGGCAACTCCAGTTCGACGACGTCCGCACCACCTATCTGGTCGGCTCGGTCGCGCTCGCCTTGATCCTGTTCGACGGCGGCTTGCGGACGCGCTTTGCCAGCATCCGCACCGTGCTCGCGCCCTCCGTGGTGCTCGCGACGATCGGCGTGCTGCTGACGGCGCTGATCACGGCGCCATTCGCGAAATACGCGCTCGATCTCAACTGGACGGAGTCGCTGCTGGTCGGCGCCGTGGTCGCTTCGACCGACGCCGCCGCGGTGTTCCTGCTGGTGCACACCCAGGGCCTGCGCCTGCGCCCGCGCGTCGGCGCGACGCTGGAGGCGGAATCCGGCACCAACGATCCGTTTGCGATCTTCCTCACGCTCATGCTGGTCGAGTACATCTCGCTGGGCTCGAGCTCGCCCGGCCATGTGCTGATCGAATTCGTCCAGGAGGCGGTGCTGGGTGCCGTGGTCGGCGTCATCGGCGGACGCTTGGTCGTGATCGCGCTCAATCAGGTGGCGCTGCCGCAGGGCCTGCATGCGCCGTTCGTGACGACAGGCGCGCTCGTCATCTTCGGCGGCTCGCAGATCATGCACGCATCAGGCTTCCTCGCGGTCTATCTCGCCGGCATCATCATCGGCAACCGGCCGACGCGGGCGCATAATTCGGTGGTGGCCTTCCTGGATGCCGCGACCTGGCTGGCGCAGATCGTGATGTTCGTGCTGCTCGGCCTCCTGGTCTCGCCGAGCCGGCTCGGTGCCAGCGTGCTGCCGGCAGTCGCCGTCGCTCTCATGCTGATGCTGGTCGCGCGGCCGCTCGCGGTGCTCGCGTGCCTTGCGCCGTTCCGCTTCAACTGGCGCGAGAAGGTCTTCATCGCCTGGACCGGCTTACGCGGTGCCGTCGCGATCTTCCTGGCGTCGATTCCGATGCTGGTCGGCCTGTCCAAGGCCTATCTCTATTTCGACGTCGCTTTCGTCGTCGTCATCATCTCGCTGCTGCTGCAAGGCTGGACGCTGGCGCCTGCCGCGCGCAAGCTGCACGTGGCGCTGCCGCGCGCCGAGCGCGGTCCGCGCCGCGTCGAGTTGGATCTGCCCGGCCAGCTCGAGCAGCAACTGGTCGGCTATCCGGTGCGGCCGAAGAGCCTGTATTTTCGCCGCGGCCTGATCCCATCCTGGTCCAAGCCGACGCTGGTGATCCGCAACGAGAACATTTTGACGCCGACGGAGGCCGATCCGGTCGCACCCGGCGATTACATCTACCTGCTGGCGCCGCCGGAAAAGGCCGAGGCCCTCGACCGCTTCTTCGTCGACATGCAGCCGAGCTCGGCGCCCGATCCGCATCTGCTCGGCGACTTCGTGGTCTCCGGCGAGCACACGCTTGCCGAACTCGCCGAGATCTACGGCGTGAAGCTCGGCGCGGACGACGGCAAGCTGACGCTGGCCGATTATTTCGACGTCCATCTCGACCGCGCGCCGAAGGAGGGCGCCGAGCTTGCGCTGGACACGATCGTGCTGGTCGCACGCTCGATCTCCGGCGGCCGCGTCAACGTCGTCGGCCTGCGCCTGCCGGAAGAGGACGAGACCCCCGCGCCGCTCACCCGCACGCAAGCGCTGCGGCGCAAGCTCGCCGACGTATGGGCGTCGGTGGCGGGGGTTTAGTTTGGGGTGTCGTCCTGGCGAAAGCCAGGACCCATTACCCCAGAAACAAGTTGTTGCCGAGAGTGGCAACCACGAGTCCTCGCCAAACCGCAGTTGGTGGTTATGGGTCCTGGCTTTCGCCAGGACGACCACGAAGAGGAACCGCCACCAAATCGCCGCAACCGCCGAAGATTTGCGCGGTTTCGTGACCTTGAAACCCGGAACACTCCGCCATGCCGCTCGTTCTAAGGCGCGTAACCGCTTGGACTGACAGGAGTATGCAATGCGAAAGTTCATCCTTCCGATTCTCACGGCCCTTGCGCTCGGCGCTGCCGCACCGGCGATGGCTTTTGACACCGGCGATCAGATCTCGATGCAGGCCGCCCTCGATGTCGCGACAGATCTCGGCGTCGTGACGGTCTCGCACACCAACTTCCTCGGCGACGAATGGGAGGTTGATGGACGGGATCGTGTCGGCCGCTGGATGGAAGTCTATGTCGACGCGAGGACCGGCGAGGTGCGCAACGTCGAGCGCGGGTGGTAGCTCTGAATGATGCAGCCGCGTAGCCCGGATGGAGCGAAGCGAAATCCGGGTGCGCTCTCACCCGCTGCACCGCCCCGGATTACGCTTGCGCTCCATCCGGGCTACGTCTTCATGTCAACACCTTCACCCCGCCAAAACTCGTCACGCGGCCCTGCTTCAGCATCACGATCTGTGTGGCGAGCTGGCGCAGCTCGGCGGCGTCGTGGCTGACATAGACCATCGGCACGTTGGCCTCGTCCCGCAGCCGCACCAGATAGGGCAGGATCTCGAGCTTGCGGCTCTCGTCGAGCGCCCCGAGCGGCTCGTCGAGCAGCAGGAGGCGCGGCTTCGATAGCAGCGCGCGGCCGAGCGCGACGCGCTGGCGCTCGCCGCCGGAGAGCTTTCCGGGACGGCGGCCGAGCAGGGCGCCGATGTCGAGGAGATCGACGATGCGCTTGTGCTGGGCCGGATCGGCGGCGAGGCCGTTCATCCGCCGTCCATAGTCGAGATTCTGCGCCACGTTGAGATGCGGAAACAGCCGCGCGTCCTGGAACACATAGCCGATGCGGCGGCGCCAGGCCGGCACATGGACGCCGGCCGCGGTATCGTCGACGGTCTCGCCGTCGATCACGATGCTGCCGCGGTCGGGCCGCAACAGGCCCGCGATCATGTTGACCAGCGAGGTCTTGCCGGCGCCCGAGGCGCCGAACAGGCCGATGACGCGGCCCTCGCTGGTGAAGGACGCGTGCAGCGAAAACTCACCCAGCTGTTTCTCGACATCGACGCGCAGCATGGTCAATTCCCGTGCAGCCGCGCCGTGGCGCGGCGGGCGAACCATTCTGCCGCAATCAGTGCCCCGAGCGCGAGCACGATCGAGACGATGACGAGCCGCCCTGCGGCAGCGTCGCCGTCGGGCGTCTGGATCAGCGAATAGATCGCGGACGAGATCGTCTGGGTCTCGCCGGGAATGTTGGAGACGAAGGTGATGGTGGCGCCGAACTCGCCGATCGCCTTGGCGAAGCCGAGCACCATGCCGGCGAGCACGCCGGGCAGCGCGAGCGGCAGCGTCACCGTGAAGAACACCTTCCACGGCGCCGCGCCAAGCGTCTCGGCGGCCTGCTCGAGCCGGCGGTCGATCGCCTCGATCGACAGCCGCATCGGCCGCACCAGCAGCGGAAACGCCATCACGCCGCAGGCGAGCGCAGCGCCGGTCCAGCGGAAAGAGAACACGATGCCGAGATGGTCGGCGAGGAAACTACCGACGGGGCCGCGGCGGCCGAAGCTGAGCAGCAGCAGATAGCCGGTGACCACAGGCGGCAGCACCAACGGCAGATGCACGGTAGCGTCGAGCAGCGACTTGCCCCAGAAATCGCGCCGCGCGAGCAGCCATGCCAGCGCGATGCCGAACGGCGTCGCCACCAGCGTTGCGACAATGGCGACCCTGATCGAAAGCAGGATCGCCGTCCATTCGGCGGGTGAAATCTCAGACATCAAGCCAGAGATATCACGTGGTGGGGCTGATCAGGAACTTGAAGCCGTATTTTTCCAGAATGGTCTTGGCGGCCGTCGAGCGCAGGAAGGCGAGATAGTCGCTGCTCTCGCCCTTCGCGGTCGTGGTCGCGGCGACGGGATAGATGATCGGGGGGTGCGAATCCGCCGGGAAGGTGCCGACGATCTTCACGCCCGGCTCGACCTTGGCGTCGGTGGCATAGACGATGCCGAGCACGGCCTCGCCGCGCGCCACCAGCGTCAGCGCGCCGCGCACGCTCTCGGCCATGGCGAATTTCGGCTCGGCGGCCTGCCAGGCGCCGAGCTTCTCGAGCGCAGCCTTGGCGTATTTGCCGACCGGCACGGATTTCACGTCGCCGGTCGCGATTCTGCCGTCGCCGGCGAGCTTGGCGAGATCGAAGCCTTGCGCGATCGTGACGTTGTCGACCTTGGAGTCCTTCGGCGCGATCAGCACGATGCTGTTGCCGAGCAGGTTGACGCGGGTGGATTCGTTGATGGTCTTCCTGGCGACCGCGTAATCCATCCAGTCGGTGTCCGCGGAGACGAATATGTCGGCCGGCGCGCCCTGCTCGATCTGCCTGGCCAGCACCGAGCTTGCGGCATAGCTGACGCTGAACTTGACGCCGGTCTTGGCGGTGTAGGCCGCGTCGATCTCGTCCAGCGCGTTCTTCATCGAAGCGGCCGCGAACACGGTGATGGTCTTGTCCTCGGCGGCGGGCGACGGGCTTGCGCCCGCGAGGATGACGAAGACGGTGACAAGTGCGGCAATACGAAACATGGATAGCGCTCCGTGCGAGCTCGCGCGCGGTGAGGCGCGCAAATCTGGCGTTGGGTGGGTCTGATGCGACGGGCGGACGCGCTGTTCCACGGGCCTTGCGACGGCTTACGGCCGGCAGGGATATCGCTGCTCGCGAAGATAGCAGGCTGGTGGCTCAGGTCAAAGGCGGCCGTTTGCCTCTACGGATCGAGCTATTGCGCCGGCAGGATCGCGATCGAGACCGAATTGTCCTTGGCGCCGCTGACCTGGAGCACGAAGGGCTGTGCCGACAGCTGATATTTCATGGTCTTGCGGATGCCGTCGCAATCGGTCGCGCCGCTAAAAGCCACGGGCTTGAGGACATGGCCATCCTGGACCACGTCAACCCAGGCCCCGGTGGACAGGCTAATCGCGTAGAGCCCGGCCTTCGGCGTCTTGATGCTGGTGAAGCCCGCGAAGGTGCCGTCCTTGGGCGCGCGCTCAGGCGGCGTCGGCAATTTTGCGTCCGCGGGCGCGACCAGCCCCAGCGTGATGGCGGATGACGGCACCGCCGCCTGTTCGCTGCCCGAGACGAGCTTGGCACGGTCCGGCGCGATGAGCGCAGCGCGGTCGCGCTCGATCGGCCATTTGAACTTGTCGCAGCCGCTGGGCTCCTCGGCAAAGGCGGGGGCTGCGCCGAGCAGCAGCAGCGCGATGAGGAGAGACGATTTCATGATCAATCCACCGCAATCATGACGTCGGAGGCCTTGATCACCACGGTGACCTTGCCGCCGGCCTTTATGCCGAGATCGTCGACGGCTTCGTTGGTGATCGAGGACGTCACGATCGTGCCGTTGCCGATGTCAACGCGGATATGCGAGGTCGTGGCGCCCTTTGTGACCTCGACGACATTGCCCTTGATCTGATTGCGTGCACTGATGCGCATGGAGTTCTCGCGGTGGCTGGCGCACGGCGATATCGCCGCGCATGCGGATGGGATCGGCTGGAGCGGGATGCGCGTCCCGACGGGTGTCGCACGCTTACGGCAGCGCGGCGACGTATTGTAACGTATTTCGGTGGCGCGAACCAACCCGGTTCGTCGTCCTGGACCAGCGGAGCGCCGATCCAGGACCCATTACCACAAGATGCAGTTTGGCGAAGACTGACCAGTTCGCGCCGCAACTCCTCCCTGGGGTAATGGGTCCTGGCTTTCGCCAGGACGACGGCTGAGAGGCTACGGCTTCGCATCCGCTGCATGCAGCACGGCTTTGCAGGCCGCCGGCATGTCGGCCAGCGTGATTGGCGGCTTCGGTTTCGGCGGCTCGGGCGGCGGCTTTGGGTGCAGCACTGCATCCGAGAACCAATAGGCGAGATCGGAGGCCTTGCAGCCTTCGTCCTCGGATTGCGACGGCTGGCCCTCGCATTCCCCGGCTCCCGCCGGGCAGTGCATGCGGATGTGGAAGTGATAATCGTGGCCCCACCATGGGCGGATCTTCGATAGCCAGGCGCGGTCGCCCTTGGCCTCGCGGCACAACGCCTTCTTGATCGCGGCGTTGACGAAGATGCGCTGCACCGCCGGCTCCCGCGCCGCATCGCGCAGCACCAGCACATGGCCTGGCGTGAACACTTTCGGATCGACGTCGAGCCGGTCGGGGCGAACCATCATCACCGCCGACATCTCCTCGCGTTCCTCGCGCGAGAGCCGGCGGTCCGGCATCGGCGTCAGCCAGATGTCGGCATCGAGACCGATCTGGTGGCTGGCATGGCCTGACAGCGCGGGCCCGCCGCGCGGCTGGGCGATGTCGCCGACCAGGATGCCGGGCCAGCCGGCGTCCTTGTGCGCCTTGGCCGCGAGCCGCTTGATCAGTGCGATCATGTCGGGGTGGCCGTAGTTACGGTTGCGCGACAGCCGCATCACCTGCCAATTGTCGCCGTTGAGCGGCATCTGCATGGCACCACCGATGCAGCCCTTGGTGTAGGAGCCGATGACATGGGCCGATCCCTTCGACGGCAGCAGCTTGCGCGCGAACAGCTCCTTGGCGGCGAGGGAGGGGTCGTTCGGATTGGCGAGCGGCGGCAGCGGTTTCGGGGTGACGCTGCCCTTGTCCTGGGCCAGCGCGCTACCGGCAGCCAGGAATGTCACAAAAAGCAGGAGAGGAGCGAGGCGGCGGGGACTCATGCCGAATCCTTATAACCCAACGCCGCGTCAGGGTTAAGAATTGAGCGCTATGCATCGATCACACGGCCGGCCAACATCCGTCGCGTCATCCCAAAGTCGCACGCGCGATGGTCGATCCTTAATCGCGCGATAACCCTGTTCTGCATTGACCAAAATTCGTGCGCGACGTGAGGAATAACCGCGGTTCGCATGCAATCGCGCGCGATTTCGGAAATGATTCAAGCGCGCGCGTAATTTTGCGCCAGATCGGTCCGTCACCGCGGCGTCGGGATGAGGTTGGCGGCGCCCATCGACGCAGTCGCGCCTCGCAAACAGGCAGCAAGGGGCCTCCTCGCGCGGGCCGCAGCCGGGCAAGATTACTTTTTTTTCAGACACTTGCCCCCAAGCTTGCGGTCACTGGGCGTGACTGGGACGAGTGAAGTTGAGTTTGGGGTCTCGAAAGACAAGAAAGCGAAAGCGCAACGTGCTTGCCCAAGCCGGCCGACAGCCGCGCAAGCCGCGCTTCGCGCGCACGCCTCATCCGCCTGCCGACCGCGATGAACTCTTGCGCAGCCGTGCCGAGGCGGAAGCCGCGATCGCGGAAGCGCGCAAATCCCACGAGCGCCTGCGTCAGGCTATCGACATCCTGCCGCAGGGCATCGTGTTTCTCGATGCCGACGGCCGCTACGTGCTCTGGAACAAGAAATACGCCGAGATCTACAGCAAGACCGCCGATCTGTTCGTCGAAGGCGCGCGCCTGGAGGACACGCTGCGTATCGGCGTCGCCCGCGGCGACTATCCCGAGGCTGTGGGCCACGAAGACGAGTGGATCGCCGAACGGCTGCAAAAGCTCTATCAGCCCGGCGCGCGCCACGAGCAGAAGCTCGCCGACGGCCGCGTCATCCTGATCGACGAGCGATTGACCGATGACGGCGGCGTCGTCGGCCTGCGCGTCGACATCACCGAATTGAAGCAGCGCGAGGCCTCGTTCCGCCTGCTGTTCGACGGCAATCCCGTGCCCATGATCGTCTGCGCGCTGGACGATGAACGCATCCTCGGCGTCAACGATGCCGCGATCGCGCATTATGGCTATAGCCGCGCCGAGTTCGAGCGGCTGAAGATCCGCTCCTTGCAGGCTTTCGACAGCGAGCCGCCCTGGACCATCGATCCAACCGGCGCGGAGCAGGCCGGGCGCACCTGGAAGCACGTCAAGGCCGACGGTGCGCTGATCGACCTTGCGATCTACTCGCGCGAACTGACCTATGCCGAGCGGCCCGCGGTGCTGCTCGCGCTGATGGACATCACCGAGCGCAAGCGCGCCGAGGCGCGGCTCGCCTTCATGGCCCAGCACGACGGGCTGACTGGCCTGCCGAACCGCAATTTGCTGCGCCAGCAGGTCGACGAGATGCTGCTGCATTCGCGGCGCAGCACCGACAAGGTCGCGCTGCTGATGCTGGGGCTGGACAATTTCAAGGCGGTGAACGACACGCTGGGACACGCGGTCGGCGACAAGCTGCTCCGCGGCGTTGCCAAGCGGCTGCGCTCCACCTTGCGCGAGGAGGACGCGCTGGCGCGGTTGAACTCGGACGAGTTCGCCATCGTCCAAAGCGGCCTGGCACGTCCCGAGGACGCCGTGATGCTGGCAAAGCGCTTGCTCGAGGCCATCGCCGATCCCTATCTGCTCGACGGCCATTCCGTGGTGATCGGCGCATCGATCGGCATTGCCATGGCGCCCGGCGACGGCGATGAGTCCGAAAAGCTGCTCAAGAGCGCCGACATGGCGTTGTCGCGCGCCAAGGCCGATTCGCGCGGCACCTTCGCTTTCTTCGAGGCGGCGCTGGATGCAAAAGCGCAGAGCCGGCGCAAGATCGAGGTCGAGCTGCGCGACGCGATCCAGAACGACGTGCTGCGCCCCTATTACCAGCCGCTGATCGACCTCCAGAGCGGCCGCATCACCGGGTTCGAGGCGCTGGTGCGCTGGCCGCATGCCGAGCGCGGCATGGTCTCGCCGGCCGAGTTCATTCCGGTCGCCGAGGACACCGGCCTCATCAACCCGCTCGGCGGCCTGATGCTGCGCCGCGCGTGCCTGGATGCGGCGGCCTGGCCGGACGACGTCCGTGTCGCCGTCAACCTGTCGCCGCTGCAATTCCGCAGCGGCAATCTGCTGTCGATGGTGACGGACGCGCTGAAACATTCCGGCCTGTCGCCGCGGCGGCTCGAGCTCGAGATCACCGAGACGCTGCTGCTGGAAAAGAGCACGCAGGTGCTGGCGATCTTGCATGCGCTGCGCACGCTCGGGGTACGCATCTCGATGGACGATTTCGGCACCGGCTATTCCAGCCTCAGCTATCTGCGCAGCTTCCCGTTCGACAAGATCAAGATCGACCAGTCCTTCGTGCGCGATCTCGGCGCCAACCGCGAAGCCCAGGCGATCATCCGCTCCATCGTCAGCCTCGGCAAGGGCTTGGGGGTCACCATCACCGCCGAAGGCGTCGAGACCGAAGCCGAGCTCAGCTGTCTCCGCACCGAGGGCTGCGATGAGGGCCAGGGCTTTCTGTTCAGCAAGGCAAGGCCGAATGCGGAGATCATCAGCCTCTTGGCGGCGCAGCGCGGCATCGACGCCGCGGACGAGGACGCTGCGCTGGTGGCGTGAGGCTCACCTCTTTGGAATGTAAGGGACGCGCTGCTCTCTCCGCTAACCTCTCCCGCTTGCGGGAGAGGTCGGCGCGAAGCGTCGGGTGAGGGTTTTTCCTCTCGGGGAGTCTCACGGCGGAGACACCCTCTCCCCAACCCTCTCAGCGCGAGCGAAGCTCGTCGCGACCCGCTAGTGGGGGAGGGAGCGCAGCGCCGTTGCGGTTGCCATCAGCCCCCCGCCAAAATCCCCTTCCCCACATCCTCATAATGCGTATCGCGCGCCTGGATCTGCTGCGCGATGGCGTGCATATCGCGAAACCGCCGCTCGAACGGATTGCTGCGGAACACCGCGGTTGCGCCGGCCATGTGATAGGCGGCGTCGACCACCTTTGCCGATTGATGGAGGGTCCAGGTCGCGGCCAAGCGAACCGCGCTGCGATGCGCCGCACTGAACTCGCCGGTCGCGCAGAGATCGCGCCACATCGCATGCGCGGTCGCATAGAGATACGCGCGCGCAGCGCGCAAGTCCCCCTCGGTGCGGCCGATCAGCCCCTGGACCGCGCCGTTGTCGCGCATCGCGCTGGTCGCGAGTGACTGATGTTTTCCACGCGCCAGTGCGATGGCCGCATCCAGCGTGGCGCGCGCGACGCCGAGCGAGACCGCGGCAAAGCCAAGGCTGAAGGTCGAGCCGGTACCGACCTTGTAGAGTGGACCCTTCTCGCGCAGCGCAAACGGCACGTCGCGAAACGCCGTAAAGCGCTCGGGAATGAAGAGGTCGCTGACCTCGTAGGAATCGGTGCCGGTGCCCGCGAGCCCGATCGCCTGCCACACATCGTGCAGCACGGCGCTCGCGACCGGAAACAGAATGGTACGCACCTCCGGTGACCCGTCGGCATTCCTCCGTGGCGTGCCGTCGGCATTGACGATACGCACATGCGCCCCCAGCCAGCTCGCCTGCCGCGAGCCCGAGGCAAAATCCCACCGCGCCGTGACGCGATAGCCGCCCTCGACCGCGCGTGCCTCATGCGCGATCGCACCCCAGGCGAGGATGCCGGGCGGCGTGTTGAAGATCTCCTGCGCGGTGTCATGGTCGAGCGAGGCCGCGATCATCGCGCAGACGCTGCACTGGCCGAGGCACCAGGCGGTCGAGGCATCCGCCTTCGCGATCTCCTCCAGCATCTGCATGAAGATCTCGATCGGGGCTTCAGCGCCGCCGAGGCTTTGCGGGAGGAGGGCGCGATAGAGCCCGTTCCCGATCAGCGCGGAGACGACCGCGGGCGTCAGCCGCCGCGTGAGCTCGATCTCATTCGCTTCGCTCGCAATCAGCGGCGCGATGGCGCGGGCACGTTCGACCAGGCCAACTCCGGGAGTTGCGTTCATTGCTGCGTTTCCTCGCCCATTCTGCCGTGAGCGGTCAGGAACGCGATGGTCCTCTATTTGGTAGCGAGGATCAAGGTCACATCCAACCGCTTCGTTCCATCCGATCGGGAGTCACGAAGACGGTACGGACCACGCTTACTTCTTGCGCGGATCGTCGGCTGGATTGATGTAATCGATGCCTCCAGGACCGACAAACTGAACTTGGAGAACGGCCTCCTCGTTTCCCGTCCAGGCGTAGTGAGGGTGCTTTGCCGGATATACCCACAATGAGCCTGGCTTTAACAACTCGCCCTTCTTCTCGAACGTTGCGCCGTGACTAGTCCCAATATCGCCGCTTATGATGGTCACGACCTCGGAATAGGGATGAGTGTGCGGCGGCATCTGAAAATTTGGGGGGAATTTGATACGCAAGACAACCACATCCCCCGCTTTTGTTGGGTCTCCAACCAGCGTTGCGAGCTGGACACCTTTGGGAAAGCTCGGGTTCTCCTTCCACGCAAGTGCATCAGGGGTGACCCGCGTCGGCGTGTCTTGCGCGGTCGCTGGGAATGAGAACGCCACCAAGCCCGCTATCACCAAGAGCTTTTTCATGTGAGTTCCTCCCACGGTAATGTGGAGCAAGACACACATTAGAACTCCTTGGAGCTACCAGAGTCCAGCTCGCAGGATGGGTAGAGCGAAGCGAAAGCCATCAAACCTCTTCCTCACAAATCGGATCGAGCTAACAAAGCATTACCAGATTCTGCGTCCGCCCATTTGGGCGATGGGTTTCGCAAGAACTCAACCCATCCTATGAGCTTTCCCGTAGCATTGTTGGTACAATTTGTTCGACTGATTGCGGCGGGATTCCAAGCTCGGAAAATCCTGGCATTCCCACCGACGCGATGTTGGCGATCTGCATCAACTCCACCTGATTCCGTGTGATGGGCGGCCTTGGAAGCAGCTCCGAAATCCATCCCGCCACATGCCAAGCAGCAAACGGTACTGGAATGAGCATGGGGCTGCGGCCGGCTGCGTGCGCGACGGTTCTGAGAAGCTCTTCGTAGGTGTAGATGCGAGGACCCGCGCATTCATACGTGATTGCGTTCGATTCGGTGTTCAGAAGCGCTCTTGTGATCGCGTCGGCCACATCGTCAACATAGGCCGGCTGCAATCGCGTCGATCCGCGGCCGAACATCGGATAGATCGGATATCGGCGGAGCAGCTTGAGGATGATGGTGAGAAACGCGTCATCCGGGCCGAACATGACCGCCGGGCGAACCAGCGTAGCCTCAGGAAATACTGCGCGGACCGCGAGTTCGCCTTCGCCACGCTTGCGAATATAGAGGGACGGCGACGTGGCATCAGAGCCGATTCCGGAAACGTGGATGAGCCGCTTGACGCCAGCTCGATGTGCTCTGGCCGCCAATCGCCGGGCTGATTCCACATGCACGGAATGAAAAGTCTCCTGTCCGTGTTCAACATAGAGGCTGACAGTGTTGATGGCGCCGTATGCGCCATCAACAGCAGCGGCTATCGAACCCTCGTCGCGTAGATCGACGTTCACGGATTGGAGGCGTGGGTCGTCGTGACCAAAAAGCTGTCTGCCTCGTTCGGGATGTCTTGATGCAATCCGAACGAAAAACTCGGGCGCCCGGAGCAAATGTTGAACAACGCGGCGGCCGAGAAACCCCGTTCCACCGAACACCGTAACAAGGCGATTATTTGCGGGCGCCATAGCGCAACTCGTACTGAGATCGTCTCAAGCCAGCGGAGACCGCAGGCTCGTCGGTCGTCTATTCTCGCGAAAGCGGCTGGCAACGGCAGCCGGTTTCATCTCACCTCCCCCGCGTGGGCGCCAAAATTCCCGAGGAAGGTGCGTGCAACGCCGCCGAGTCTATTCCTGGCTTTACACACGATCGCGGAGGTCGGTCACGCCTTCCTTCTGGGCGCAGTGGTCGCAGCAATAATAGGTGCCGCTCTTTTCCAGGCCGTGTCCCACGATGCGCGTTCCGCAATGCTTGCACGTTGGCGCCAAGGCATGAATTGCGCACTCGAAGCTGTCGAACGTGTGCGCCTGGCCGTTCATCACCACCTGAAAAGACTTGTCATAGTCATTGCCGCAGGTTTCGCATGTCGACATTGTGCCTCCTTCACGCCGCACGGCGTTCTTGGCTGACCTGGAACGTTCATCGGCCGGTGCGCTACGAACGGCGGAGTTCACCAATTGTTCCTATTCGACCTGACTTGCTTCAGATCGTCTAGGAGCCAGTGCGCCCCGGCCGCTGAAACACCTCAGTTGGCATCCCGAGGGCAACTGTAGAGACGGGATCAAGTTGATTGGTCGAATCGTCAACTTGCGCCACCCCTTCTGAGAATCCGAGGATGTGCGCGATTTTTGCCAATGCAGTTTGCCGACCGCGGCGAATGTTTAGCCGGCATTCCCGCCAGGGGCTCGGACCTTTCGTCCTCTTGTGTAGCTGCAGAAATGCACCGCCGCTTTGGCTCGACGCAGACCTCTGCAAACTCCGCCTTGATGTCAGCTGATTGAAGTAAAGCTGACTCGTTGTGCTGAAAGCGAGTTCTTCGGAGTCTGACCCTCAACAGGCATTCCGGTCGGTATTTGTTTGGTTCAGGAATATGCGCGGCGGGCCAGCACTGTCCGTATTCCATCCGAGGCGGGCGACCTAAGTCTGAGCCGCCCGCCGTTTGGATGAATGTCGTGCAGGAACCTTGCCCTACCTGGGATGTTGGAAAGCAACTGCAATACTCAGGAGGAACTCGTATGAGAACTCTGTTATTGGCCGGTGTACTGGCGGTTGCTGGTTTCGCTATCGCCACGCCGATCTCCATTGCGCCCGCGTCAGCTCAAGTTGCCGTTGAAACTCCGCTCGGCGGCGTGAGAGTGGGCCCGGAGCGGCGTTACTACCGAGAGTACGATCGACCCGCTTATCGCGCTTACGGATATGATCGCGGATATCGCGGTGGATGCCGCACCGTCACGATCGAGCGCGACGACGGTTCGGTCCGCAGGGTCCGCCGTTGCGATTAGCAGTACCGGACTAGAGAGTGACCCCCGGCGCTCACAAAAGAGCGCCCGAGCCGAAGGATTTGGGAGCGATACTAAGGCCGCTTCAGTTGCCGGCCTCTTTCAGTTTGCGAATGTCGCCTGTTGGCCCCTTAGCCGAACAACGCTGATCCTGTTGTGATGTCGGCTATTGTCGGTAGAGCGGACGCGGGGCCGCGCTCGCTTCGACCGCCGCTTGTGTGAGAGGGTTTCGGACGCCGGCCGCCGAGCGCGCGGCGACGTCCCTCAAGCGGCCGGCATCCGAAACCCTTCACATGAGCCGACATCGCTCCAATCAAGCGGCAATACTTGACAGGCTCCTTAGCGGCCGTAGGGGAAGCAGCGGTTGCGATCGAGTGTGAGACCGAAATGCGCTCCCAGTGCAGCGATAGCCGCGTCCTGCTGAGGATAAGGATCGGCATTGGATGCGGCAACGATGATGATCCGGAACCCGCCGCGATCCTTGCCACCGGGTGGCAGCATCGCTGTCGTCAGTGCATTGCCCTCACTGTCGCGCAGCGTGAGGAAAAGCGGCATCTCTCGCTGTATATGGGCCTCGAGGCCGATGTCGCGCTCGATCGCGTTGGGCCGCTCGGGACGCCAGGACTGGACTGCCTTCTCCCGCTCGCGGCGGAAATATTTCTCAACTGTGTGACCCATCAGGCGCGACTCATGCATCGCTTCACCTTCCGTCTCGATACGGAACCAGGTCTTGCCCTTCGGCGCGTCGCAAACATACTGCATTTCGCCCGTCCTGCGATCGCCGCAATTCTAGGCCGGCGGGCCTGCAAAGCCAATATGAGACTCGCTCCCGTGTATAGCGCCGCACGATCAGAGGGGCTAAGAGTTCTTGATTGGACGTTGAAGTTCTAGTGAGCCCAAACAATACTAGGTCGACCGGAATAAATCCTCTTCAAGGAGCATCCCGATGCCTGACGTAAGGGAAAAGCAACGCGAAGCCCGCCGGAAGATCATTCGCCAATGGGCGAAGCTTCCGAAGGATAAACGGCAGTCTATGGAGGGGATTTCTGAATTCGCCAGGGCCGCCGCTCAGCAGAACGAGAACGCATTCGTCCGCAGTCGTCGCGATCCGTATCAGAAGATCATGGGATGGCTATTGCCGCGTGCTCATCTCTGAACGACTGAGTCTTCTGCACATCCTATGCCCCGTTAGCGACCGGGATCGCGCGGCAGTGCAATGTCGCGAAGGGCCAACAGGTGACGTTCGAAATGAAAAAGGTCGCCAACCGAGGCGGCTTACTTTTGCACCTCCAGCTCTGCCAGGATTTTCGTGAGCGTCTCAAGCAAGCGTAAGGCGCGGGTCGCTGGGCGACCTTCGCACAGCGCTTCGCTCACCTCTTCAATTTCGCAATCGATACGGGCCCGAACTCGCGAGATCAGCTCGGCGCGGCGCTCCGGGTTGTCGATTAGAATGAGCATGGCTTCGCTATCATACAGGCGGGAGCGTGGCGGCAGCGCTTTGCGCTGCATCATCGGCGTCAAGGATCGCGACCTTGCGACCGAGTTGCCATATCTCGATGCCGTGGCGGTTGATCAAGCGCCGTGCGGCCTTGACAGCGGCTTCATCACTGGCCGCCTCAATCACCCGCGCCTCGCAGATGTGACCATCCTCGCCGATAATAAATGCTCGGTATCCGACCATATTGAATTGCTGCTCCGCGCTAGGTTGGCGGCCGCAATTCCTTGGGCGAAGCCAGTCGTTGACGCGGGAAGCGGTCTCGGCTTGGCGCGCACGACGCAAAAGTCCTTCGCGTTCAACGCCGGGCGGAGTGGCTTGGGCCCGCTGGCGCAGACGCTCTGCCTGTTCGAGCAGCCGCTGTTCGAGGGTGCTGGTTTGTTTGAAACGGCGTCGCATCGGCGCTGCTCCATTTAAGTTGGGGCGGGAGCGCAACCGGCGTTCTCTTCACCGATAACTGCCTTAAGGACGGTGCGGTGATCGAAGAAGTAGATACCCGTTATGTCTGGTTGTCGACGTAAATATTCGCGAGCTCGAAAGAAATGCTAGGAACTATTTCGCTTGAGAAGGCCATAGCACTCGCACGATAAATCTCGCACGAGGCTGCGATCCAGGATCTGAAGTTTTCCCCGCGAATAGGCAATGGCTCCTCGTTTTTGCAGCCTGTTTGCGACATCCGTGACGTATGTGCGGTGCACGCCCAGCATCTCGGACAGTAGCTCCTGTTTCAGTACGAAGTGATCGCTTTCTGCGCGGTCCGCCGTGTGGAGCAACCACCGACAGAAGCGCTGTTCGACGCCATGCAGCGAATTGCAGGCAGCTGTCATCCTGGTTTGGTCGAGCAACACGTCAGCACTCCTGACACACAGCTTCGCCATAGGCGCGCTGTGCGTCACCAAGTTCCGAAACTCCTTCGCTGAAATTTTCAAGGCTTGAACCGGTAGCTGGGCGACGACGCGAACGAGGGACGTGCGCGGCGGCCCAAGGCCCACACGGGCTCCGATCATGCCTTCCCGCCCGACGACGGACGTTTCGGCCGTCCGACCATCTTTCAGCACGACCAAAAGCGAGAACATGCCCGATAGCGGGAAGTGAACGGCCGTGATTTCCTGCCCCTCCTTTTGAACAACATCGCCTTGGGCATATCCGACGACCGACGACCTCTCCTTTACAGACTCGAGGTCCCGTCGGGGAAGAAGGGCTAAGAGCTTGTTGCGAAGAGGATCATCCACTTGCGCACCTATCGCCCGATCGGTCGGGCCGGTCCGCAGGGGGTAAATCAACGCTCCGAGGGCGCTACCACGGAAGGGGTACGTGACGACAAAGTCGGATGAGGTCGATCCGTTCCTCACAATTCTTACGTTGCCGTGCAGGGGTCCCGGTAATCGTTCGTGCGCTCTGGATACCTAAACGGGAGCCTGGTGGATGATAGTTGAGGTCCGTTTGGGGGCATTTTCGTCGATTTGGCCGCGTCACCACCACGTCCGGTCTGGCCCCGGCTGCTGACGTGCCCGGCGCCATCGCGATCTTCGCCTTCGGGCCACGAGCGGCCCCAAATAGGTCCTTTGCTAAACCTGCGCTTCCGCTTTCGCATCCCGGCCATTTCGACCCAGACGCGGCTCCGTTCCCGCCAAAAGCCTTTGAACGTTGGCGCGATGGCGGATGATCACGTAAAAGCCGCCTCCGATAACGAGCAACCGATACGGCAATGGGTGCTCGACCGCGCAGACGAGAACGATTGCCGTCAACGCCGCGAGCATCGAGCTCAAGGAAACGATCCGGGTCATAGCCAGCACAACGCCAAAGACGGCTGCAGCCCCCAATCCCACGGGCCACGACATCGCCAGCAACACACCGAGCCCGGTCGCAGCAGACTTGCCGCCGGTGAAGTTCAGCCAGATCGATCGGCTATGTCCCAACAGCACGGCAATTCCAGCCAGACAAACAGCCCATGGCACCCAGATTTGCAGATCAGACGCTGTCGGCGGCGGGGATAGTTCTGCATAAAGCCAAGGACAGAACCAACGTGCGGCGATGATGGCACTCACGCCCTTCAGCACATCGCCCACGAGCACGAACAAGGCAGGCCATTTACCGAGGGTCCGCAAGACATTCGTTGCCCCGGTGGACTTGGAGCCATGATCTCGAATGTCGATGCCCCTGAGCAGTTTCCCCGCCAGATAGCCCGTGGGGACTGACCCGAGGAGATAGGCGATCACCAACCCAACCGCGCCCGCTGTCCAAAAAGCCATTGGTTTTATGTCCAGTTTCCAGAACGCTGTTTTATCTCCGACTTCGCGTGACCGCTATGGGTCTTGGCTGCGCGAAAACGCCAAGACGCTTGAAACCCATCGAGCTTCATCTAGATGCTGCGTCCGCCCATTGGGGTGATGGGTTTCGCAAGGGCTCAATCCATCCTACGCGATTTGGGTCGAGCCCACCGGTCATCGACTAGCTCATTTCATTGTCCGGTATGGCCCAAGCGGACGTTAGTCTTATTCGATCACCTCGTCCGCAAACGCCAGCAGACCGGGCGGGATTTCGAGGTCCAGCGTCTTTGCGACCTTGAGGTTGATCACGAACTCAAATCTGGTGGGCTGCCAAATCGGCAGGTCGGCCGGCTTGTCCCCCTTCAGAATGCGGCCGACATAGATCCCGCCTTGCCGAAAGGCGTCGGTCAGACTGTTGCCGTAGCTCATCAAGCCGCCGGCGTCAGCAAAATCGCGCCACGGGTACATCGTGGGTATGGCGCTAAGCGCCGCTAGATCAACGACACGACGACGTTCAAGATTGAAGAGGCGGTCGGAGGTTACAAGCAGCGCGTTTGCTCGACGTTCGACCGATGTCGCAAACGCCTGTTCGAGCTCGGGGAGGTTTCGCGCCTCCAGAACAAGCAGTTGCAGTCCCGAGGAAGATGCGGCTGATCGCAGGCCTGTTACATCCGCATTTGGATTGTCCGGATTGACCAGCACCCCCACCAAAGACGCGTGGGGTAGTAGAGCATGCAGCAATTCGAACCGCTTCGGCTCCAGCGCGCTCACCTGGAACGCAACCCCAGTGGCATTACCGGCCGGGCGATTGATGGAGGCAGCCAGGCCCATAGCGACTGGATCGAGGCCCACCACGAACACGATAGGGATTTCCGAGGTCGTCGCTTTGGCGGCCAATGCCCCGCCATTGTCGGCGGTAAAGATCAGAGCGACGCGCTTACGAACCAAGTCGGCTGCGGCGTCTCGTAGTTCTTCATTGGCGTTGGGCCAACGACCCGCGATGGAAACGTTCTGGCCTTCAACAAATCCCATTTGCTTGAGGCCGCGGCGAAACGCCTCTCCGAACGTCTCCGACCCGGGGCTCGGGCGATTGAGAGAGCCGATCACCGGCATTGCCAATTTCTGTGCCCGAGCGGGCAATGGCAAAGTCATTGCCGCAGCGCCAAAGGCCGTAATGAATTCGCGCCGTTTCATGCGTGCGACCTCGGAAAGCCCCTTGGACCAACTTAAGGCAGAGGTGCCAACGATAGAGGTCCAAGAACGGAAATCGCGTTTTCGAAGCCAAGCCGCAAGCTAACTCGCGGGTCGTTCTTGCAGTCGGTTCGCGATTCGAGAATCGTTACCGCTTCACTGGTTCAGTTACTGGTTTTCCCTTCTCAACCATGAAGACGTTGAATGTTTTTGCGGGAACGCTTCCCTTGTTGTTTGCCTCGTGAACGACGCCGGGTTCATTGTGATAGGATTGTCCCGCCGTATAAGTCTTGGCCTCACTGCCCTCTTTTCGACCGATGACCTCGCCTTCGAGCACGGTCGTGTATTCGTCGCCGGGATGGGTATGAAGGCCGGTGCCAGAGCCGGGCGGCCACTCGACGATCAGGGAGATAACTTCCTTGTCCGATTGCCCCGTCAGCGGCTCCTTCTGCAATGGAGTCACTTTCAGCTTCGGAGGCTCTTGTGCGAGAGCGACAGGATTCACGACGACGATTGTGACCAGCGCAATCGACGCCAAAATGTGAGCGAGCTTCATTGAGATCTCCCCCAGAATAATAAAATAAACGCCTGTTTCAGTATAAGCGCGGCTAGATTATTCGTCGCGGTGCTTATTGCCAAGGCCGTTGGAGACAAGCTTTGTGGCAGCCAGCTCGTAGGATGGGTAGAGCGAAGCGAAACCCATCAAGCTTCATCCTCACAAATCGGATCGAGCTCATCTAGATTCTGCGTCCGCCAATTTGAGCGATGGGTTTGGCAAGAGCTCAACCCATCCTATCCGGCCAGCTGTTCAAACAGCGCGTGGACGAGGAATGCTACTATTGGAAGCACCACGATCCCCGTTAAAAAACGTTGCTTCAGATATTGCCGTTGTTGATCGTCTCTTGGAAAAGTTTCCCAGGTTAGATGTTCCAAGAGGCTCGGTCGAGGCGATGGCTTGATGCCTCTGATCCAAAGAGAACCATGAACGATCAGCAAGCTTGTTAGCAGCGTCACCAGAATCGAAAAACCCCTAGGCATAGAGCTCTCTTGCCCTCCGCGTCACATGCCGGCACCGCATCACCAAGACTTGTGAGGCGGTAAGTGTTGATGGACGTCTGGGCCACCGCCCCACGATGCCATCCTGCCCCTGTTTTGCCCCACACGTCAACCAGATTTCGTAAAATCAAAAGCCGCAACGGCGGCCAGGCAATCGCTTGCCGTGTATGGGGCCCGTGTCCGCGAGGCGTGTTGCCCGGCGAAATGCTCCAACCGCCGCTTGCGACCCTGGCTGTGTGAAAACGCTACACGGCCAAGACCCGTAGCGGAGGTTACCGCTTCTTGTACATCGCCAGCAATGTGCCGACCATCAACCCAGGGCATATAGGCACGCCAATAGTGATCATCGTCCAGAACGCGATGAGCAAAAAGTGCGCGAATACCCCCTCTCCAATTACATCGCTCCGTAGCCAGAAAGGCACTGTGCAAGTCGCGGCCAGTAGAAGGCCCGCCAAGGCGATTTTCATGAATGCGGTGGAGCGTGGATCACGTCGCGCTGAATGAAATGCCGACCATGCTTCCAAGAGCGCAAGGGCTAACCACAAGATTTCAATTGCGAGCGGGACGCCAGCCATATTCGCTATCTTCGATAAAAATCGTAGGCATTCAGCTCGTTGGCAAGCGTAGCTCCCGAATGCAGTCGATCGCCGTCAAGCTGAGTTTTCATGGTCTTGAGCCACGGCAGCTTCGCTTCAATACCGGCCGTCACTGGGTCTTCTGTCACCTCAATGACGGCTTCACGAAGTACAATTCCAGTGCCGAAAGTTGCGGCTAGATTTGCCGGATCAATCTGCTCGACCGACTTCGGCTCATCAAGATCACGAAAGCGGACCAACATCGGGGTTTCATCGCTATGCAAAACTCGACGCGCCCGTTGCTCCTTCAAAAGTCGCACTTGTGGAAGGGGATCGGTCTCCGATTTGAGTAGGTCACCAAATGCGTGAAACAGCAACCACGCGGGATCGCCGAGCCTGCCAAGGCCAACTCTCGGACCGCGTAGTAGAGCGAAGAACTCGCCGTGGGAGCCGAGATCGACTGTAACAGCTTCCCCAGTCACCTCGTTGCCGAAACCTCCCATAGATCCAAAGAGGGCTCTCGTGTCAGACTGTTTGACCTGAATGATCCCAGACCCGCTGACGGGTTTGCCATCCACGGCCACGTTGAACGTCAATCTGTACCGGATTGTCTCGCTTAGCGAGTTGCCGCACCCCGTTAAAGTGCTGCTCAAGAGGCAGAGGACCATCAGCCATTTCGCGCGATGTTGAGCCATCGTCTTTCCAACGACCGACGGTGAGTAATAGCCGGTATGAGACTGCCGCATACCAACATCCCCTGGTTGTGGGTCGCAAGGCACTAAAGTTCCGTAAATGATAGTCGGAATGCCTTAGAGTCAGAGAAGCTTGGACGAATTAACTGCCGCTTCTGGCCCTGGCTGTGTGAAAAGCCACGAGTCAGCTACGATTCCTCCGTTTCCTGATGGGGGATACGGATGGGACGCTTCGTTGAAGGTGCGGACAGATCCCAGCTGACGCTCTTGCCGGAATGTTTGGAGGATTGGGTAAGCGAAGACAACGCGGTCCATGTGATCGACGTGTTCGTCGAGGCGCTCGATCTGCATGGAATGGGGTTTGAGCGTGTGATCGCCAAGGAGACGGGCCGGCCCTCCTATCATCCGGCAGTCCTTCTGAAGCTTTACATTTACGGTTATCTCAATCGGGTGCAATCCAGTCGCCGCCTGGAACGTGAGGCGTGCCGCAATATCGAGGTGATG
>NZ_FNCU01000023.1:0-131735 GCF_900099855.1 Bradyrhizobium sp. Rc2d
TGACCCTGGCTGTGTGAAAACACAGTCCCGCTGTTATGATTCTCCCGTGATTCTGAGGGGGAATTGATGAGGCGCTTCGTTGAGGGGGCGGATCGTGGGCAACGGACGCTGCTGCCTGAATGCCTCGATGATTTCATTGACGAGAACAACGCTGTTCGCGCGATCGACGAGTTTGTCGATGCGCTCGATCTGGCCGAGATGTGCTTCAATGGAGTTGCGCCGGCGGCGACTGGCCGGCCGTCGTATCACCCCTCGGTTCTCCTGAAGCTTTACATCTACGGCTATCTGAACCGGGTGCAATCAAGCCGGCGGCTGGAACGAGAGGCCGGACGCAACATCGAGGTGATGTGGCTGCTGGGTCGGCTTGCTCCCGATCACAAGACCATCGCGGACTTCCGCAAGGACAACAGCCTGGGGCTGCGTAAGGTCTGTGCGCGCTTTGTCGAGCTCTGCCGCGGGATGGGCCTTCTCACGACGGCGAGCGTCGCCATCGATGGGAGCAAGTTCAAGGCCGTGAACAACCGGGACAGGAACTTTACGCGCGCGAAGGTGGAGCGGCGGCGCGCGCAGCTGGAGGAGAGCGTCGCGCGCTACCTGAGCCAACTTGACACGGCCGACCGACAGGAGCCGAGCGAGGCACTGGCGGCGAAGGTGACGAGGCTTACCGAGAAACTGACCAAGCTGAAGGAAGAAATGGGGAAGCTTGCTGCCTACGAGAAGCAGATGCTTGCTTCGCCGGATCAGCAAATCTCCCTGACCGATCCGGATAGCCGTTCGATGGCAACCAGCGGCCGCGGATCCGGCGTTGTCGGCTACAATGTCCAAGTCGCCGTCGACACCGACCATCACCTGATCATCGCGCATGAGGTGACGAACAGCGGCTCCGATCGGGCACAACTTGCCAATATGGCCAGGCAGGCGAAGGCTGTTCTGAAGGCTGAGACGCTCGAGGCCGTTGCCGATCGCGGCTACTTCAGTAGCCCGGAGATCCTCGCCTGCCACGAGGCCGGCATCACGGTAACTTTGCCCAAGCCGATGACTTCGGGCGCCAAGTCAGACGGACGCTTCGGTAAGCAGGACTTCGTCTATTTGCCGGAGGAAGACGCCTATCGTTGTCCGGCCGGGGAGCGATTGCCGTATCGCTATACAAACGAAGAAGCCGACAAGATGCTGCGGCGCTACTGGACCAACGCCTGTAAGAATTGTTCGATCAAAGCCCAGTGCACGCCCGGGTCAGAGCGACGAATCACGCGATGGGAGCACGAGGATCTGCTCGACGCCGTGCAGCAGCGGCTCGACGCGAACCCGCTCGCCATGCGCCTTCGGCGCGAGACTGTGGAGCATCCGTTCGGCACGATGAAGGCACGCATGGGGGCGACGCACTTCCTGACCAAAACTCTCCCAAAGGTAGCCGCCGAGATGGCTCTCTCGGTTCTGGCCTATAATCTGACCCGAGCAATGAATATCCTCGGGATCAGGCCGCTGATCGCCGCGATCGCGGCCTGAGGTCGGTCCAGTTTTGACGGCCCAGTAAGGCCGTTTTTACACGGCCAAGACCCATTTCGGACGTGGGCATAGCCGGACATCGGCCCACAATTGTGCTATTGAACATTAGGTTTTCCCCGAGCCCGGGGGGTGCATCTTGAGCAGCGAGCACGTAGAGCGGCGATTGGCGGCTATTCTGGCGGCGGATGTCGTGGGCTCTTGCCGCTTAATAGGGATCGACGAAGAAGGCACGCTGGCGCAACTGAAAGCTCTCAGAAAGACGCTTTTCGATCCCAAAATCGCTCAGCATCACGGACGTATTGTCAAGAACACCGGGGACGGCGCTCTCGTTGAGTTCGCCAGCGTGGTCGACGCCGTGCGATGTGCCGACGACGTCCAACGCGGCGTGGCAGAACAAAATACCGATGTGCCGCAGGACAAGCGGATCGAATTTCGCATCGGCATTCACCTGGGTGA
The DNA here is from genome assembly GCF_900099855.1 of Bradyrhizobium sp. Rc2d. Lineage (NCBI taxonomy): Bacteria > Pseudomonadati > Pseudomonadota > Alphaproteobacteria > Hyphomicrobiales > Nitrobacteraceae > Bradyrhizobium > Bradyrhizobium sp. Rc2d. The sequence continues at coordinate 1,963 of NZ_FNCU01000023.1, forward strand.
TATTATCATCGCAGACGATGATATCTTTGGTGATGGTGTCAACATTGCAGTGCGTCTCGAAGGGATCGCAGAGCCGGGTGGGATTTGCATTTCCGACGATGCTCACCGGCAGGTTCGTGGCAAGGTTGAGAGCACCATAGAGGATATGGGCACTCAAACTCTCAAGAATATCGCCGAACCGATCCGGGCTTGGCGCGTGCGCATCGGACCAAGCTCTTCGCCGGCAACAAAAACGCCGACCGAGACTGCGCACCCCCTCGCGCTGCCCGACAAGCCTTCCATCGCCGTTCTGCCGTTCCATAACATGAGTGGCGACCCCGAGCAGGAATACTTTGCCGACGGTATCGTCGAAGACATCATCACCGCGCTGTCGCGCTTCAAGTCGCTGTTCGTGATCGCGCGCAATTCGAGCTTCACCTTCAAGGGCCGAACGGTCGATATCAAGGAAGTCGGGCGAAGGCTCGGCGTGCGCTATGTCCTCGGGGGGTCTGTGCGGAAGGCATCGGGGAAAGTTCGCATCACAGGGCAGTTGATCGATGCGGTTACTGGCGCGCATCTATGGGCGGACAGATTCGAGCGTGATCTGATCGACGTTTTCGCTCTCCAGGACGAAGTAACGCTCTCCGTTGTCTCGGCTATTCAGCCAAAGATGCTTCAAACAGAAATTGAAATGGCGACGCGGCGGCGACCAGAGAACCTCACTGCCTATGACTTTTTTCTCCGAGCCCAGCAACAGTATTACCTGACGACCCGCGAAAGTTTGGCCGAGGCGATCAGGCTGGCTCATCGCGCTTTGGAGCTGGACCCGAGGTTCGGCCTTGCAGCGGCTCTGGCAGGTGACTGTCATGCGAGCAACGTCGCTTTAGGCTATGCCAACGATCCCCAGTTCGACTGCAAGGAAGCAGTTAGGCTTGCTCGTTTGGCATTGAGGATCGATGATGGTGATCCGGACACGCTGTCAAGGGTTGCCGTAATCTCGGCGGGCATGGTCGGCGATAGTGAAGGCGAGATCGAAATGGCTGACCGGGCGGTCGCGCTCAACCCAAATTCATGGCGCACTTGGAACAACAGAGGCTGGGTCTATCTAATGGCGGGGCTGCCGGAGGAAGCGATCCGAAGCTTTGAACGTGCCATTCGCATGAGCCCGGTAGACCCGCTGCTACACATGACGTTTCTTGGCATTGGGCATGCCCTTATGGGGCTTCGCCGCTTTGACGAGGCGATCGTCGTATTGAAGAAAGCCCTTCGTCAGAATCCCTCCTTTATGCCAGCTTGCCGCGGCCTCGCATCCGCCTTCGCCCATCTCGGACGTGACGCTGAGGCGCACGAGGCGGCGGCGCGTGTGCTTGAGATCGATCCCGCCTTTACAATATCGGCGTGGATCGCCCGGGTCCCCAAAAACTCAAAGCTGTTTATTGAGGGTCTTCGGAAAGCGGGGTTGCCCGAATAGCCCGCTGCGCAGTACGGACGAGGCGATCGAATGACCGCTTCTGGCCCACCTGCGACCTAGGAGAATGCCCGCTCTTGGACCGCTGTTGGGGGTTAACCCGACACCAGTCGGCCAGCCGCTTAATGAGTACATGCCCTAAATCATCCCCTTCTTCGTCGCCCGCAAGCTACGAACGTAATACCCTTGTCGCTGAACCGTTGACCTAATCTCGTCGCTTACTTTGAGAATTCTTTTTCTGCTCTTGCGCCACTTATTTGCAGAGTAAGCCCCGGGTATCGCGGAGCCTGTGCTTAGAACGAGCAAGTCACGCTTCCCATTGCGATAGACATCAAACATTTTTCGCCCCCGCTAATGCCTGTCGAAGTAAACACGAAATATGTTTCGATCATTCTGATCGAGCAGCTTACTACCTCGAACGCCTGCGCGGGTTGCAAATGTGCAACGCTCCGCGACTTCAGCTTCGCGACGTGCCAAGCCTGCGAACACGGGAAGCTCATGAAATCGGGACAATAGCTGTCCACAGACCTTCACTGGAACAGGTGGACAAGGCTAAGCCTGCGCATTTCGAATCCCTGCTCTGTGCTATCCGCCGGAACGGCGGGTTTGGATGGCGATTCCTTCCGCGTCGATGGAGTTTGTGATGTTGATGTTCCGGGAGCGACGCCCTGCTTATCGCACGATCGATGGCTGGGCTCGGTCGGTGTTGTTGGAAGCTGGCGCCATTCGTGAATGCGAGGAGCATGGTTGGATGCAGGACCGCACGGATCCTCATGCCCGCGATCGCGCGATCGAGATCGCTCGAGAGACGCCGCCGCACGGGGTCTCGCCAGAGGCGGCTGCCGTCGCCGTAGCGGAAGTCCTGGACGGGATCGGGGACACTTGTCCCGAGTGCCTGTAGGCACTGAAGCCAGCGACTATTTGGTTCGGGGTTTCTCGCTTGGCTGCGCCCACTCAAAGGACCATACCGCAAGATTGGCCTGACGCGCTAGGCGAAGCCCCTTCCGCCTTGCCTTCAGAAACTGTCTACGCCGAGATATTCCAGCAGTGCCTTGCTTTCCTTCAAGTCGCGAATGTCGAAGCCCTCGTTGAACCAACCGTAGACCGGCGCGAGAAGACCGCGTGCTTCATCAACCTTGTCCTGACCATGCCAGAGCCGGGCGAGACTGACGGCAGAGCGAAGTTCCCAGAGTTTCGCCTCCTGCTGGCGAGCAATCGCAATGGCGTGGCGAAACTCGGTCTCCGCCTCGGCTTCGGCGCCCGGCCGAGCCGCCAGCATCAACTCGCCTCGTCGCCGATGCAGCTCGGCCTCGAACCATCGCACCCCCAATTTCTCGGTGAGTGCCAAGGCGTCGGATAGTTGACCGAGCCCGGTTTCAAATCGCGCAGCCTTTGCCTCGGCTGCCGCGAGCTGCGCGAGGTAGAACGGAAGAGTCCACGCTGCGCCGGACGCCTGGAATCCCTCGATACCGCGCCGCAGTAAGTCCACCCCGGCTTCGGCGTCGCCGGCCTCGGCCAGCGTCCAGCCGCGATATGCCGTCCCCATCGCGAGAAAGAAGGCAAAGCCCTGCTCGGTGGTGAGCGCAACTAGCTCCTCCGCCCGTCGCCCAACCATATCCGCATCATCGAGCACGAAATGCAATCGGCATGCGACGCTCCGTCGCCAGGTCTGTTGCGTTGAAGACCGGCCGAAAGATTCGCTGCACGTCTTTGATGTGCTCGCCGATGCCGATCCGGGCGCCGGTCTTCGCCTTGATGTACGGCGCCCCGGACAGATGATCGGCGTGAGCATGTGTCTCCAACACCCAGATGACGCGATAGCCCGCATCTTCGGCCGTGTGAAGAATGGCCCTGACGGAACGCGTATCGACCGCGCCCGAATTGTGGTCGTAATCGAGCACGGGATCGATAACGGCGGCTGCCTGGGTCGCCGGATCGCCAACCAGATAGCTGATCGTATTCGTCGGCTCGTCGAAAAAGGCCTTAATGATCGGCTTCGCCATCGCCTCACTCCTATCTCGTTTCGATGCCTCGGTTCTTGACAGATATATTAGCGACTCCTAATTTAGCAATGTCTAAATAGCACGTGAGGCGGATGTGCCGACGGTCGTCTGCAACTCGCAAAGCATCGAAAATGCCGCCCAAGAAATCGCAACCCTGTTGCGAGCCGTGGCGAACGAGCGGCGGCTGCTTATTCTTTGCAGACTCGTGGAACTGGGAGAAGCGAGCGTGAACTCCCTTGCCGATTCCATCGGCCTGTCCCAGTCGGCGCTGTCGCAGCACCTGGGGAAGATGCGTGACGAAGGCCTGGTGACCTACCGCCGCGAAAGTCAGACCTCTTGGTACCGGATCGCCGATGCGCGCATCGAGCGGCTCTTGGCAACCCTGCACGAACTGTACTGCAAACCGACCAAACGACGTTGAACAGGAGCAAACCATGTCACTTCCGAAAATCGAGCCCGCGGCCGCGCGCCGCCGCATGCAGCAGGGCGCTGTCCTCGTCGATATCCGCGAAGCAGAGGAATTCGCTCGCGAAAACATTGCCGGCGCTCACCATCTTCCACTGTCCAGATTGCACGAAGCGAATTTGGCTGTGAAAGCCGGAAAGGCCGTGATCTTCCACTGCAAGAGCGGCGCGAGGACTTCGATGAACGCCGCCCGTCTCGCAGAGAAAGTGGGCGGCGCTTGCGAAGCCTACATTCTCGACGGCGGGCTAGATGCCTGGAAGCGATCGGGACAACCCGGCTGACAGGCTCATGATTCCGCCGAAGCGGACGCGCCCGTAGGGTCTGCAGCACGTCCTCGAAGCCAGGCCGCCGCCCCGCAAGGGCCGACCTCGGAGTTCCGCAATGCATTCACTGTTGACGCAAGCCGCTCTATCGGCGGCTTCCGGCTCTGTCGTCGGCTTTTCGCTCGGTCTTGTTGGCGGAGGCGGGTCGATCCTCGCTGTTCCACTCCTGGTGTACGTGGTCGGTCTGAACGATTCACATGTGGCCATCGGTACGAGCGCCGTGGCGGTCAATGCGGGCGCCAACCTCGGGACACATGCTCGCAGCGGCAATGTGAAATGGCGCTGCGCCACGACCTTTGCTGTCGCCGGCGTTGCCGGGGCCTACCTCGGGTCCACACTCGGCAAGATCATGGACGGGCAGCGACTGCTCGCTCTTTTCGCCGTATTGATGATGGTCGTAGGCGGACTGATGCTGCGCAATCGCGCTCACGTCGGCAACTCGGCCGTCAGCTTGTCCAAGGAGAACCTCCCGAAACTGATCGTATCGGGTCTGGGCGTCGGTGTACTGTCCGGGTTCTTCGGGATTGGCAGGGGCTTTCTCATCGTGCCTGCGCTCATGCTTGCGACCGGCATGCCTATGCTCAATGCCATCGGCTCGTCGCTGGTCTCGGTGACCGCATTCGGACTGACCACTGCAGCGAACTACGCCCTTTCCGGGCTGATCGACTGGCAGATCGCTGTCCTCTTCGTAGGAGGGGGAATCTTCGGCGGGCTGATCGGAGCGCGGTTGGCGAAGTCGCTCGGATCCAGCCGGGGCGCTCTGACCTCCGTCTTCGCAGGGCTGATATTCGCGATCGCCATCTACGTCCTGTTCCGCTATCTATCTTGAGGTGAGAATACGCCATCCTCGGCAAGCGGCAGCGGAAGGCCGCAAAGGCAGTAAAGGTGCGCGACGCATAGCGCCGGTGATGCAGGTCGAAATTCAAGTTCGACACCCTGTGACGCAGCGGTCTCCAAGTTTGCCTACTCACCCGACCACAAGTTCAAGAATGCGCGTACACGCGAGAAAACACCGCGCACCGGCAATCAGCTCATCTCCGACAAGCGCTTTCTACGAAAGGGCTAGATGAGCTCCTTTTGGGCAAACACAGGAGCACGCATGGAGAGGCCGGAGCTGACCAGCCATCGATAACGACATTCGGTTCAGGTTGCGATTTGACCAAAGTGCAGCGCCTGCGTCCCGAACGCAGTGAGTATCTTCTAAGCTATTGATATTCCTTGATGTGACAGTCGCTTCCGTCCCGTTTTGTTCACGGTCGTTTCGCCCAATTCGTTGCGATTTCGTTGCGAGGTTCTTGAAGAAGAACGGAGCTCGGTGAGGAGTAGGCATCTTGAATGCGCGGCGGGATCTCCGGCCGAGATCAACCGACCGGAAGGCCCCCTTCGCGCGGTTGGTGATGGGCTGTGCGCCGCTCTCGCTGAATGTGTCGGGGGTTCGAGTCAGTGGAGCGCTACCACCTTTCCCCACACCAGCCAAACCTACGATACCTCATCCATTCCTGCGCATAAGGCAGCTCGCGATCCTGGGCGAGAGCCGCTTTACGCTCTCGGCAAAAAATGTTGAACGGTCGCGAACCACAGGCCGTGCGAAAGCGGGCGATATCGTGGAAACTGGAGCGTGAGCGCGCTTTTGGCGCTGCCAACGTAGACGAGCAATCCGATTGGTAGATTCTGACTGATGCGGCTCCTTCGCCGCGGGCTCGAAGTTCTATCCCATCGAACGAGACTTTCCCGGGCACAATTGGTCACGCCACGTCGAACTTGACGCCTTGCGCCAGCGGGAGCGTGCGACCGTAATTGATGGTGTTGGTGACACGCCGCATATACGTTTTCCACGCGTCCGATCCGGACTCGCGTCCGCCGCCGGTCTCCTTCTCACCGCCGAAGGCGCCGCCAATCTCCGCGCCGGATGGGCCGATATTGACGTTGGCAATGCCGCAGTCGGAGCCGCGGGCCGACAAGAAAGTTTCCGCTTCGCGTAGATCGTTGGTGAAGATCGATGACGACAACCCTTGCGGAACGGCATTGTGCAGCTCAAGCACGGAATCGAAATCGCGATATTTCATCACGTAGAGGATAGGCGCAAAGGTCTCGTGCTCCACCGGTCCGGTCTGCGCCGCGATCTCGACCAGCGCCGGGCGGACATAGTAGGCGTCAGCCGCCCCTTCGATGGCGACCCGCTCGCCACCTTGGACCTGCCCTCCAGCAGCGGTCGCAGCCTCGAGCGCACTCCGCATCGCGCGATAGGCCGCGCCGTCGATCAGCGGACCAACCAAGTTACCGTCTTCCAGCGGAGAGCCGACGGTGACGGACGCATAGGCCTGTTTAAGGCGCGCTATGAAGCTGTCGTAGACGCTTTCGTGGACGAACAGGCGGCGCAATGTGGTGCAGCGCTGTCCCGCCGTTCCCATCGCGGCAAAGGCGACGCCGCGCAGCGTGAGGTCGAGGTCGGCGGTCGGCGCAACGATCGCCGCGTTGTTGCCGCCGAGTTCGAGCAGCGCCCGGGCGAACCGGCTGGCGAGCCGCGGGCCGACCGCGCGTCCCATCGCCGTGGAGCCGGTGGCCGAGACCAGCGGCACCTTCGCATGGTCCACGAGCACCTCGCCGATCTCACGGCCGCCGAACAGCACTGCCGCAAGCCCCTGCGGCGCGCCTCCGCCGGCCTCATTGAAGCGTTTGCGCGCGCCCTCAAAGAGGGCGTGTGTCGCAAGCGCGGTCAGCGGCGTCTTCTCCGAGGGCTTCCAGACCAGGCTGTTGCCGCACACCAGCGCCAAGGCTGCGTTCCAGGCCCATACGGCGACCGGAAAATTGAACGCAGAGATGATGCCGGTGACCCCAAGCGGATGCCAGCTTTCCATCATGCGATGCTCGCTGCGCTCGGTCGCGATCGTCAGGCCGTAGAGCTGGCGCGACAGGCCTACCGCGAAATCGCAGATGTCGATCATCTCCTGAACCTCTCCGAGGCCTTCGGAAGTGATCTTGCCGACCTCGATCGACACCAGGCGGCCCAGCACCTCCTTGTTGGCGCGCAGCTCCTCGCCGAGCAGCCGCACCAGCTCCCCGCGCCTGGGCGCCGGCACCAGTCGCCACCCCAAAAACGCGGCGTGGGCCTTCTCGATCACGGACGTCGCCTCGCCAGCGCCGACCTCGGTGACCCGGCCAATAGGCCTGCCAGTGATCGGGGTACGAACGACAAGCGTGCCCTCCGTATAGACGGGACGGCCGACACCGAGCGCTGCGAAGGAGGCTGTCGACTTCGCCGGCAAGATCGGCATTGGCGGCAGGCGTGTGCGGTGCTGATTTGACGGACATGGCGGTTTCCTGATGTTGGTGTCGATTTTAGTTCCGTTGCTGGCGCGCACGCCCATGCCGCAAGGCCGGAGCGCGATGCGCTCCCAGGAAAGCCATGGCGGTATCCATCTCGCGCAGGACCATGCGCAGGACAGATTCGGCGCCCGCCTCTCCCCTGGCTGCAAGCCCCCAAAGCGGCAAGCGGCCGAGAAGCACAGCTTCCGCGCCCAGCGCCAGATACTTCAGGACGTCGGTGCCGCGCTGGACGCCGCTGTCGGCCAGAATCGTCAGACGGCCTTTCACGGCGCCGACAATCGCCGGAATGCAATCCGCCGGAGCCGGCAGACAGTCGAGATTGCGCCCGCCATGGGCCGAGACCACGATGCCGTTGGCCCCGATCTCGACCGCCTTTTCAGCATCCTCCACCGTGAGCACACCCTTGATGGTGAGTTTACCCGGCCAGATCTCGCGCAGCCAGCGCATGTCGTCCCAGCTCAGCCGCGGCTCGATCCGGACCGACTCGGCGATGTCAGCGCGGGTGATGGCGGTGCGGAATGCTTCCGGATAATGGCCGTAGGTCGGCATGCCCTCGCTCACGAAATAGCGCGCCAGAACCCCGAACAGCCAACCCGGATGCAGTGCCACGTCGATCATGCTGCGCAGCCGCGGTTTGAAAGGAATACCGAAACCGTTGCGTTCATTATACTCCCGGTTCGGCGAGACCGGCGTATCGACCGTGACGAGCAGGTTGTCGCAGCCGCAGGCGCTCGCCCGCTCCAGGAGGCGTCCGGTCAGGGCGCGATCGCGCCAGACATAGAGCTGGAACCAGAGCAAGGCATCCGGGGCGCCGCGCCGGATTGCTTCCACGGTGGTCACCGATTGCGTCGAGATGCAGACGGGAATGCCGACGCGCGAGGCCGCGCGGGCCAGCTTCGTCTCCCCATCATGCGAAACAAGACCGGCGAGCGCCGTTGGCGCGACAACGAGGGGCGCGGCGATCCTTCGACCGAACAACACCGTGTCGAGATCGCGCCTGTCTTGCCCCGTCAGCATCGCCGGCAGCAAGGTAATGGCGTCAAGCGAGGCACGCAGGCGCATCAATGCCGTTTCGTCCTCCGAGCCGCGATCGATATACTCGAACAGTCCGCGCGGAAGGAATCGTCGCGCGCGGCGGCGATAGTCGCTGGCATTGAGGAGCATCGGCATCGGCGTTTCAGGCCGCGTAGCGTTTGAACTTGGACTTCGAGATCGACGTTGCGGCGACGTGAACATGCTGAACGAGCTCGGCCTCGACACGCTCCGTGGTCCAGCGCGTCGTCGGTACGGAGATGTTGACCGCGGCAATCGCCCGCCCGTGCTCGTCGATGATCGGCGCCGCGACGGAAATATCGCCCATGACGCTTTGGTTAATCTGGATCGAATAGCCGCGCTTGGCGGCGAGGTGCACCTGCTCCATGAGCTTACCGGGATCCGTAATCGTGTAAGGCGTGAGTGGCTCAAGCCGCGTACGCTTCAAGAGGTCCTGTTGCTCAGCCTCCGGAAGGGCCGCCAGGATGGCTATGCCGGACGCCGTGAAGTACGCCGGCAGCCGGCTTCCGATCACGAAGTCGATATGGATCAGGTGCCGGCCGGGGAAACGCGCCACGAACACGACCTCGTGGCCGTCGAGCTCATGCAGGTTGCAGGTCTCGCCAAGATTGCGGCTCATCTCGAGAAGATAGGGCGAGGCCTTGTCGATGAGCTCGTTGGCCTTGAGATAGCTGTGGGAGAACTGCAGCACCTTCGACGTCAGCCCGTAGTCGCGCGTGCCCTCGATACGCTTGAGATAACCGAGCGATTCCAGCGTGTAGACCAGGCGCTGCGTCGCGCTGCGATCGAGATTGGCGGCCCGTGCGATATCGGCAAGTGTCATGAAGCGTCGCGGCCCATCGAAGGCATGCAGGACCTGAAACGCCTTCTCGGTCGAGCCGACGAACAGGGACGAGCGTCCCGGCTCTGCACTTTTGGCGACACGCGTCGCAGCACGAGCTCTTGCCGGACTCTTGGCCTTGCCGGATTTCTGGGAGCCACCCTGGTCACTACGCGCCATGTCGCCATCCCCCCATCATGCAACGTTCTCGGAAACCGCCAACTGCTTGCCGAATTCGGCGCGGAGATCGGATACCAGCGCCGGCGCCGGTTGGACCAGGGGTGCCAGCATGCGCGGTGCGTCGACGCCAATCATGTCCATCACCGCCTTCATCGGCCCAGGATTGGTTTCGGCAAACGCCATGTTCATGAGCGGGATCAGGCGACGATGCAGACTCAATGCCTCGGCGGTTTGCCCGGCAATCGCCGTCTCGTAGATTTGCCGCCAGGCGCGCGGCAGCAGGCACGCGGTCACGATGATGCCGCCCCTCGCGCCGGCTGCCAGATGCAGTGGAAACAGGCTGTCTTCGCCGCTCAGCACCGCAAAGCTCTCGTCGACGCCGGCAACCACCTGCAGGAAATGATACATGTCGAGATTGCAGGCCTTCATGCCGATGATATTGGGGTGCCTGGAGAGCTCATGCAGGATCTTCGGTTCGATCGCGATCCGGGTGCGGTAAGGGATTTCATAGATCAGGACAGGCACCGGCGAGGCGTCGGCGTAGCGCAGGAAATAGTCGCGAATGCCCGCCTGAGTCGGATTGGTGTAATATGGCGTGAGGACCAGCAGGCCGTCCACGCCCTCGGCGGCGAATTCCCTGCCCGCCGTAAGCGCATCGTGAAATCCGGTGTCCAGCACGCCCCCGATCACTGGACCTCTGCCGTTCATGGCCTTCACCGACAGGCCCGCCATCTTGATGCGCTCGGAGCGCGCCAGCGCGCCGTATTCACCAGTGCCGCCGAGCGGCACCACGCCGTCGATACCCTGCTTGTTGAGCCAGGCGAACAGCGCCGAAACGGCGGCGGCATCGACGGTGTCGTCGGCCTTCACCGGGGTCGGAATGGCGGGAAACAGGCCGCGAAGTCGGGATGCAGTGAGCATGTGAGAGAACCTCTATTCCAGAGTGGAACGGCTATCGTGCGGCAGCGCGCCGACGCAGGCGTTCGGCAGTGAAGATCAAGAGCCCCATGAAGATGAACAGGCAGGTCGAGACGGCGGCGATCACGGGCGAGACCTGAAGCGTCACCTCGTCCCAGAACTGCTTCGGCAGCGTGGCATTGAGGCCGCCGGTCGCAAACAGCGCGATGGTCAGCTCGTCGAACGAGGTGGCGAAGGCAAACAGGAACGACGACATCATGCCTGCGCCGAGAATCGGAAAGGTGACGTAGCGCAGCGTCGCGACCGGCCGCGCTCCGAGGCTCGAGGCGGCATGATCGAGCCTCGTATCGTAGTTGCGCAGCACGGCCATCATGGTCATCACGACATAGGGCACCGCGACGACGGTGTGGCCGAGGATCAGCCCGAAGGCACTGCCGACGAGGCCGATATTCGCGAACACATAGAACAGACCGACCGCGATGATCATGCGCGGCACGACGATCGGCGACAGGATAAAGGCCAGCCAGGCCCCCTTCCCCTGAATGTCGCTGCGCACGAGCAGGAACGCCGCCGGCGTGCCGATCAGCATCGCAAGCAGGCCCGTGCCGATGCCGACCATCAGCGAGCGAAGCAGCGCTTGCGTCCACACTGGCGAAGCCAGCACCGTCTCGTACCATTGCAGCGTGAAGCCCTGGGGCGGCCAGTTGAGCCCGCCTTTGCCGAAGGACAGCGGGATCATCAGAATCGTCGGCAAGCTGATGACGAGGAGCATGGTCCAGGCGAAAGCCTGCAAGCCGAGGCCCGGCTGGTCCGGATTGCGGTCTCGCTTGCGCGATGGCACAAGCGAGATGACGGCGTCCGAAATCGCGCCGAGCAGCGTCAAGAGCGCGTCGCCAGCTTTCGCGATCGAGCCCGCGAGGTGCGACGGCTTGGACTTGCGTGCTGTTGCGGCGCCCGTCATCGTCGACAGGCCAAGCAGTCGGTCGTAGACAGCAAAGACGATCAGCACGACGAACAGCAAGAGCACGGAGATCGCGCCGGCAAAGCCCCAGTTCATGGTCTGCTGGATCTGGTCGATGATGAGCTGCGTGATCATGGTCTCGCGCCGCCCGCCGAGCAGCGCCGGCACGATGAAGAAGCCGATCGCGGCGACGAAGACCATGATGCCGGCTGCCGCGACGCCGGGCAGAGATAACGGAAAGTAAATCTTCCAGAACGCCATGCCGGGCCTAGCGCCGAGGGTTGCCGCCGCGCGCGGCAGATTGCGATCGATGTTCTCCATCACCGAGAGCATGGTCAGCACGGCGAGCGGCAGCAACGCATTCACCATGCCGACCAGGACGCTGCCGAAATTATAGAGTAGGCCTGCCGGACTCGAAATGATGCCGAGCGACAGCAGCAATTTGTTGATGACGCCGTTACGGCCGAGCAGCACGATCCAGGCGAAGGCGCGCACGAGAAAGCTGGTCCAGAACGACAGCAGCACCCAGAACAACAGCGTCGCCTTGCGCTCCTTGCCGACCATCGAGATCAGGTAGGCGATGGGATAGCCAGTGACGACGCAGACCAGCGTCGTGACCAGCGAAATCTTCAAGGTGATGAGAAGAACGTCGACATAGACCGAGGAGGCGAAGAGCTGGCGATACTGCGCCAGCGTGAAGCCGCTGTCGTTGTGGATGCTGAGCAGCAGCAGCTGGCCGACTGGATAGACCAGGAACAGCACGAGCAGCAGGGCGAGCGGGCCGCCCATGGCGACCCAGCTCCAGATCTGGCTCCGCGGCAGTGCGCGCTGCTTGGCCGTCCCCATGATCTCAATGCCCTCCGCCGTCCCGGATCGCGACCGCATCCGCCGGATTCCAGCCGAGCGAAACGAGCTGCCCGATCTCATGGGGCGGAGATCCCGAGCGGGTCGGATAGGCCGCGACGAGCTGCGGCATGCCCGAGGTCTCCGGCGCGATGTAGAGCCGCGTCAGGCTGCCGCTGATCATCACGTCGACCAGCCGGCCGGTGAGCCCGCCGCTATCCGCGGCGGCGGTCCCGACATGCAGGTTCTGCGGCCGGACCATGATCTTGATGGGCTCGCCGGCGGCGAAGCTGGAGCCATTGCCGACAGCCCGCGAGGGCGCGGCCTGGTCGGCCAGCACGATGTCGAGTCCTTCCGCATCGACGTCGCGCACGGTGGCGCTGAGCAGGTTCGACTCGCCGAGAAAGTCTGCGACGAACATCGAACGCGGACGGAAGTAGAGATCCTCCGGCGTACCGAGCTGCTCGATCGCGCCCGCATTCATCAGGCAGATGCGATCCGACATTGTCATCGCCTCTTCCTGGTCGTGGGTAACGTAGATGATGGTGGCGCGAAGCTCGCGATGGATGCGCTTGATCTCGAGCTGCATCTGGTCGCGCAGCTTCTTGTCGAGCGCGCCCAGCGGCTCATCCATCAGGATGATCGCGGGCCGGTAGACGATGCAGCGCGCGAGCGCAATGCGCTGCTGCTGGCCGCCCGAAAGCTCGCGCGGAAAGCGCTTTGCGACGTGCGGCAGGCGCACGGTCTCCAGCGCCTCCATCGTGCGACGACGCGCCTCGGCATCGCTCACTTTCCGCATCTTCAGGGGAAAGGCGATGTTGTCCTCGACCGTCATGTGCGGAAACAGCGCATAGTTCTGGAACACCACGCCGATGTCCCGGTCATAGGCGGGGCTGTGCGTCACGTCGGCATCGTCGACGAGAATCTGGCCCTCGTCGGGATGTGCGAGGCCTGCGATCAGGCTGAGCAGCGTCGTCTTGCCCGACCCGGAGGGGCCGAGCAGCGTGAGGAATTCGCCCTTTGCGACGTCGAGACTGGTCGGCGCCAGGGCGACGAAGTCGCCATAGCGCTTGGACAGTTCCAGAATGCGCAGGCTCGACGAGACCATGGGCTGCTCCATTTAGGACAGGACCCAGCTGTTGAAGCGCTCGATGACGGCGGCCTGATTGTCGAGCCAGAATTTCGCATCGATCTTCAGGCCGACCTTGATGTTGTCCGGATAGGTCGGACAGTTCTTGGCGATTTCCGGCTTGACGTAATTGAAGGCCTCCGGCTGCGTCAGCCCGGCCGGGAAGTACTCTGTCAGCGCTGCCTGGCGCTTCGGGTCGGAGGCGAACTTGATGAATTCGCGACATGCATCCGCGTTCGGCGTGCCGGCGAGGATCGACCAGTTGTCGCCACCCCAGATGCCCTGGTTCCAGACGATCTCGACCGGCGCGCCGGCCGCCTGGGCCGCCTGCGGACGGGACACCCAGGTCGGCAACAGGTCGATCTCGCTCGAGGTTAGCATCTGCTCGACCTGCGCTCCGCTCGTCCACCATACCGCGACCGATGGCTTGATCTTGTCGAGCGAGGCGAAGGCCTTGTCGAGGTCGCAAGGGTAGACCTGCGCGGTCCGCGTGCCCGCCCCCATCAGCGCCTCCTCGATCGTGTCGAAGGGGTGCTTGCGGACGGCACGGCGGCCCGGAAATTCGCTCACGTTCCAGAAGTCGGCCCAGGATTGCGGCGCCTTGCGGCCCTTGAAGGCATCGGTGCGATAGGCGAGCACCGTGGTGTAGACGTTGGTGCCGACGCCATAGGGCGACATGAATTCGGCGGGAATCGACTTGATGACCGGCTCGGCCTCGAGGCCGTGCTTCTCGAGATAGGACTTGCTGCCGGTGGTCAGCAGCAGGATCGCGGGCCAGCTGATCTTGGCCATGTCCCAGGTGTAGTTCTTGGTGTCGACCATGGTCTTGATCTGGGCGACCGGCTCGGCATTGGCCTGCACGCCGACGACCTCGATTCCCGTCGCCTCGGTGAAGGGACGGTAGAAAACCGCGCCGTAGGCCTTGGTGTAGATGCCGCCATCGTCGCGCACGACGATGCGCTTGCCTGCCGCGCGTGACGGCGACCAGACGGAAGGTGCGGCGAGCGCGACGGCTCCGGCTCCGGCTCCCAGCAGCAGGCGACGGCGGGAGGTGATGATGTCAGGAAGATGGCTCATGTCAGTCCCCTCTTTGCGATGTTGCGATGGATGGCAAGGCACTTGGTGATCGCGGCGGCAGAACGCGGCCAAGATTGAACAGGCCCTTTGGATCGAAAGCCTGCTTCACGGCGCGCATCAAGGCGAGCTCTGGCTGAGGCTTGTAGCGGGTCATCTCGCCGGTCAGCGTCCGACCGACGCCGTGCTCGGCGCTGAAGGTGCCTCGCAGCGAGCTTGCGGCGTCGTTCATGGCGCGGCGGATGCGCTGCGCGAGCGCGTCGCGATCCGGCATGGCGTCCCATTGCGCAAAGCTGAAAAACGGAATGAAGTGAACGTTGCCGTCGCCGAGATGGCCGACGATCACGAACCGAACATCCGCCACGATGGCGCGTACCGACGCCATCGCTAGGTCGATAAACGCGGGCACCGCCGAGACCGGCACCGCGCAATCCGACGTGAGGCCAATGCCTGCCTTCTTGTTGGCCTCGGACACGCTGTGCCGCAACAGCCACATCGCCTTGCGCTGCGCTTCGCTCGAGGCAACGACGCCGTCGCGGATCATGCCGGCTTCGAGCGCCTGCTCAAGCACGCCTTGCATGGCCGCAGCCAACGCGCTGGCATCACCGGTGTCGGAGAGTTCGACCAGCACATGCCAAGTATCGATCTCGGCGAGCGGACAGCGACGGCCTGGCACCTGCTCGAGCACGAGCCGAACCTGTTCCGCGTTCATCATCTCGAAGGCTGAAAGGCGCGAATTCCACGTCGCCTGGAACAGGCCGAGCATGTCGAGCGCCCGCTGCGGATTCTCGACCGCGAGCCACGCGACGGCTTCCGCCGTCGGCAGCGGATGCAGCTTCAGCACCGCGCCGGTGACGATGCCGAGCGTGCCTTCCGAGCCGATGAAGAGATGCTTGAGGTCGTAGCCCGTGTTGTTCTTGCGCAGCGCGTAGAGCCCGTCCCAGACCGAGCCGTCCGGCAGCACGACTTCGAGGCCGAGCACGTTCTCGCGCGTGTTACCGTAGCGCAGCACGCCGGTGCCGCCGGCATTGGTCGCGATGTTGCCGCCGATCTGGCAGGAGCCTTCGGCGCCGAGGCTGACGGGATAGAGCCGCCCCTCAGCCGCGGCCGCTTCCTGAATGGTAGCGAGCACGCAGCCGGCATCGACAACCATGGCATTGTTGGCCGGATCGATCGCGCGGATCCTCCGCATGCGCATCAACAGGACGATGACCGGACGCTCGCCTTGATCGGACGGCGTCGCGCCGCCGCACAGGCTGGTGTTGCCGCCCTGCGGCAGCACCGGTATGCCGTTCTCGACACAGAGGCGAACGACTGCGGCGACCTGCTCGGTTGTCGAGGGCAGCACTGCGCAAAGTGCCGGCGCCCGATAGCGGCCGCGCCAATCCTCGGTGAATGCGGCAAGATCTTCATCCCGCGTCAGCACGGCCGTGTCGCCCAGCAACCGCTTGAACGCCTCGATCAGAGCCATCGAACCTGCCTCTCGGGAGGGCCGACAGTGGCCCCGGTCGCGGAAAAATAATTGCAATGCGATTATTTCAATTGTATTATGGTAACTATGAATTTCGCGAGACGGCGAGTCAAGCAAGTCCTGCGGAGCCAAGAGAGAGCAGGTCTCATGGTTTCATCGCTCGAGCAGCGTCTCCGGCCCCGAGAGTACTTCTCAAGTCATGGCGCCAGCCCCACTATCGACAGCTGGGCTTGCTTCGTTCACCAACGCGATACACTCTTGAAGCTCAAGCTGCTGCCGTCAGCAGTGCAAATCGTGGAAAATCGAAGCTTGGCGTGCAAAATCGTACGGTTGGTGGCGGGGAGCGCTACCGCCCTTCCCCACTCCAAGCAGGCCTACGTTGCCTTACCCAACCTTACGCATAGCAGTTCGTGAGCGCAGCACTACGCTCATAGAGGAACATCGAAAGACCTCGGCTGCCGATCAAGCGCAAGCGATCTCGTCGAAACAGCCAGTGTCGCGCCATTCATTAGACCGCTGCCATAGCAAGACCGCTGGATACAGTAGAGAAGCAGTGCGGCGGAGAGAGTGGGGGTCAAACCCACGGTTCACGATCACCTTCCCATCACGCGCGCAACGAGGATAAAAACGGACTATCTTTATCGTAACAGCAGCCGCTGACTCAGCTTGTCGGAATGACGAAGTCTCGGTTGTCAGCGCGCGCAGGAAAGCGCATCGACAACAGTCGGGGGTTCGAGTCAGGGGTCCGCTACATCGCGAAACCCACTAATTCGGAAGCCCTATTTTCTTATCGAAGGGCAGCTTAACTCGCGAGGCTGCGTCTGGATAGGCTGCCGAAAGCCGCCGTTTGTACGATGAACTGCCGCTCAAGATTGCCTCGATGCAGTGCTGCGAGTCGAGGAGGCGCGATACCGTGGAGCCGACGCCGCAACTATCCGTCGCATCGAAGGACGTATTCCGCGATCAACGGAATAGACCCCTGCCCTCGAAGGCAAAGATCACACGTTCGAATCCTGTCCGCTTCGCGCCAAGAGCTACTCTCTTTTTCGCAATGGACTTAACGGTCAAGTTCCAAGGCCTTGTTCGAGCTGTCGAGGAATTCGACAGTGGTGAACCACAAATCGGCCTCTCCGACGTTTTCGAGATCGTGGATCTTGTATTCGCCCTTCCCATAGACGAAGTGACGGGTCTCGCCAGCCGAATAAATGGCTTCGACGATCGTCCCATCCTCCGCGTGGGATCGCGCCCGACCTGGCGTGACTGCGGTCCAAAAATAGTCCAACACGTGACGATGGAATCCAATGCGCTCGCCTGGAGCAAGCCGGATTTCCCAGACACGCACGCGCTCCGTTTCAGACAAGAGCTGGGTGCCGACCCGCCCGTTGAACTGATTGGCGTCAAACTCCTTGCGAATGAAGTCGGGCCAAGCGGCCCTGCCCTTTTCGACCATACCAGCGTTCATAGTAGTTCCTCCTTGAGGTGAGCTCTGCGAGAAGCATCATTCGACGACCAAGCCGGTCTGGGCGCGAACATGCTGCGCACCGAACGATGCGCGGACCGAGGCAGCCGCTGCGCTGCGATCCAACATCGACACCGCCCAAGACACAGCAAAGGCCAGCGGAGCCGAGACGAGGGCCGGATTGTCGTAGGGAAACGGCGCCGGCCCGAGCTTGAACGTGGCGGTCCATACGCCCGGGCTGAGAGCGACCAACCCGACCGATGCCAACAGGCCAGCGAGCGATCCGCATACTGCTCCCCGCGTCGTAAGATCGGGCCAGACAATCGAGAGAAGTATGATTGGGAAATTCGCGCTGGCGGCAATCGCGAACACCAGCCCTACCATGAACGCGATGTTCTGGTTCTCGAACAGGATGCCCAGCCCCATCGAAAGCACGCTGATTCCGACTGCGGCGGCCTTCGAGACAAGCACTTCCTCGCGTTCGCCCGCAAGACCTCTGCGGATCACGCGCGCATAGAGATCATGGCTCGCCGCCGAAGCACCCGCGAGCGTCAGCCCGGATACGACGGCGAGGATGGTCGCGAACGCCACCGCCGAGATGAACCCGAGCAGGAGCGACCCGCCAACGGCGTCTGCCAGATGCAGGGCGACCATGTTGACGCCCCCAATCAGACCACCCGACGCATCCCGAAACTGGGGATTCGCCGAAACGATCGCGATGGCGCCAAAGCCGAGCACGAACAGCAGGCTATAGAAGATGGAGATGAACCCCGTCGCGACCAAAACCGACGTGCGAGCCTGACGGGCATCGCTCACGGTGAAGAAGCGCATAAGGATGTGAGGCAGCCCGGCCGTACCGAAGATCAGGGCCAATCCGAGAGAGATCGCCGATATCGGATCCTTGACCAGTCCGCCGGGGGCCATGATCGCGTCGGCCTTCGGGTGCAAGATGATCGCCTCTCGGAAGAGAGCCTCCAGGCTGAAGCCGAAATGTCCGAGGATCAGGATCGACATCAGCACCGAGCCCGACATCAACAGCACGGCTTTAATGATCTGCACCCAGGTCGTCGCAAGCATGCCTCCGAAAGTCACATAGACCATCATCAGCACACCTACGATGCCGACCGCGTAGACGTAGGGAAGTCCGAACAACAACTGGATCAGCTTGCCTGCTCCCACCAACTGAGCGATCAGATAGAAGACCACGATCACCAAGGTGTTCACGCCAGCGACAGCCCTCACCGGCACCTCAGACAGCCGGTACGCCGCCACGTCAGCGAACGTGTACCGACCGAGATTGCGCAGCGGCTCGGCAAGCAGGAACAGGATCATCGGGAAGCCGACGAGAAAGCCGATCGCGTAGATCATGCCGTCGTAGCCCGAGCTGTAGACGAGCGCCGTGACTCCCAGGAATGTCGCCGCCGAGGTGTAGTCGCCGGCGATCGCAAGCCCATTCTGGACGCCCGTGAGTCCGGCGCCGGCGGCATAGAAGTCTTTCGCCGTGCTTGTCCCCCTTCTCGCCGCCCACCATGTGATCGCGAGACTAACTGCGACAAAGCCGAGGAACATGGCGATCGCCGTCGCATTCAACGTTTGCCGCGCGTTGACAGCTGAAACCAGCGCGTCAGCTGCTGCAGGGTCTGAAAGAAGGACCAATGCGGTCGCAAACAAGGCTCCACAACCTGAGCGGGACATCATCGCGGGTTCTCCAGAAGAAGCTGACTGAGCTGATCGAAACGGGAATTGGCCCGGCGGACATAGACGGCGGTGAGAATGAAGCCGAGCGCGATCAGACCGACGCCGATCAACACGCCCCAAGTGATCACGGTACCATCCCATAGTGGACGCCCGAGCAACCGGGGCCAGAATGCGATGGTCAGGATGTAGGCGAAATAGGCGGCGGCCATGACGATCGACATACCCACGCCAAGGCGTGCGCGTTCGCGCGCAAGCTGATTGAACGCGGGATGGGTCTGGATGGCTTGCAGGTCCATTGGTCTCCTGTCCTCCATTTTTTGAATCCTGTTAGGCGGCGATGCCCGCCGCGACGGCTGTCTCCGTCATCACTGCCTCGGGGCTGCGATGCCGCTCCGCCATCGCCCGTTCCTCGGCAGTGGCAATCCGCGCCTGCATGTACGCGCCGAGATCGCGGGCACGACGGACGACCGCGGCTCCGAACGGAAGCCGCATCGACTCGAACTTGGCAAGCGCCGCGGGCAAATCGGCCGGGCGCGCTCGCAAAGCATCAGCCAGCGCTGCCGCGTCGGCAGCGGCCTTCGTCACTCCCATTCCGACATGGGGCCTGGCCACGAACGCGGCATCACCCAGGATCACCGTTCGGGATCCCAGCGCCATGCGCGGTGTCTCGAGATCCAGAATGGCCTGGATGAACGGCTGAGGGGTAAGGCGAACGACCTCGGCGAATTGCGGTGCAAGCAATTGCTCCGCGTCCCGACGCATTGAGGCGATCACCTCGGATCGAATCCTGCTCGGCGGAATGGACAGTTCGTGCCGGACGCCATCAATGTCCGTCAGCAAATCTGCCAAGCCATGGTCGGCATCGGCCGGGCGGTACCAAACAAAATTGAAGCGACGCTCGCCGACATCCATCTCTTCGTTGACGCCGGCGACGGGATAGCCGAGCATTTGCTCTCCTGGAGGGAGGCTGAAGGCGAACCAATCGCACAATTCTGCGCGCGTCCGAGACGACAGGTCTCGCTCATTGACGAGGCCACGCCACGCGACGTAGCCCGCGTAAGCAGGACGGACCTTGGCCGCAAGCTGGGCCCTGACGCACGAAAATATACCATCCGCGCCGATCAGCAGATCTCCTGAAACCTCCGAGCCGTCGGAGAAACGCGCCACCACGCGATCGCCAAGCTCGGCAACCTCCGCAAGGTTTTTGCCGTGATGGTAGTGCTCTGCCGGGAGCGCTGCCTTCAGAAGCCCATAGAGGTGTCCCCACGAAGTAAGGACCTGCCGCAGCCCGAGTTCGCCCACGATGCGGCCGCTCCGGTCCAGCACCCGCCGTCCTGGGACAACGACTCCGACGGCGGCGGCGTCGGTATCGATACCCGCCCTGCCCAGGACCTCGAACAGTTCACGATGGGTCACGATGCCCGCGCCACGGCCTGCCAGTTCGGCGCCGATACGCTCGTACACATCGACGTTCCAGCCTTGTCGCCGCAATAGCAACGCGGCGAACAATCCGGCCATGGACCCTCCAACCACCAGCGCTTTCGGCTGCGTCCCTTGGCTCCAACGATGGTCACACAAGAGCGACCTCCCTTTTGCGATTGTTATTTATCGATTGATCAATTATCGGGATGTCATTGACGCAAGTCAACGACTATTTATCGTTCGATAAACAAAACGTGATGACCGCACCCCGATCGGCTGCGATGGCAAATCGGTGTATGAAGTTTCGAAGGCACTCAAACTGACGAATCAGATGTGAAGCAGCGCAGCAAAGCGGGTCACCGGACGCCGATCCGAGAGCAGCAGAGACTGGACCCGTCGGAGCGGGAAGCCATTATCGCGCGAGAAGCCGTCACGTTTTTCGCCGAGTACGGGTTCGAGGGGCAGACCCGCGAACTCGCAAAGCGGCTGCGCATTACCCAGCCCCTGCTCTATCGCTACTTTCCGAGCAAGGAAGCTCTCATCGAGCGGGTCTATCAGGACGTTTTCGTCGAGCGCTGGAAGCCGTCCTGGGAGAAAATCATCACCGATCGCTCGGTACCCCTGAAGGCGAGGCTAGTCCGTTTCTATCGCGAATATGCCGCGGTCATTCTCACCTACGAGTGGATCCGCCTGTTCATGTTCGCGGGCCTGAAGGATCTCGGATTGAATGCCCGCTATCTCAAAATGCTGCGCGAGCGCGCGTTCGAGAAGGTCGTTGAGGAAATCAGGGTCGAGTACGGACGCCCCTCGACTGGCGAACTCCCGGTCACCGATCTCGAAATCGAGATGGTGTGGGGACTCCACGCGGCGATCTTCTACCTCGGCGTGCGCCAATTCATCTACTCGATGCCCCTCGAAACGGACGTCAATTCCATCATCGATGCAAAAATAGCAACCTTCCTGAATGGCTTTCGCTCCGTTCTGCCGGCGAAGGGCTAAGTCCGGGAGGCGCGTCTGCCGTCTTATTCGAAGCGCAAATCGCATGTTGTGCGTATTGGCAGGCCGTGCATCCACCGCGCCTTCAACCTCCATTCAGCCTTCCGATCGGACCGCAACCGCTCTCTTGATTCGGGCCGCAGTGAACGGAAGTTCGTACATTCGAACACCGGTCGCATCCCTAATCGCATTGGCGATCGCGGCTCCCGCAGGCCCTTGTGCGGCCTCAGCGACACCATAGAAGGCGTCGCCCGGACGATCTATCAGGTGGACTTCGACGGAATCCGGGACGCTGTCAAACCGCATGATCGGATAGGCTGACCAGTCCACCGACGTGACACGGGTGCGATCGAACGTCACCCGTTCGAAAAGCGTCCAGCTCATCGTCTGCAAAATGCCGCCTTCAATTTGATTGCGGATCCCATCCGGGTTCACGACCTGCCCCGTGTCCACCGCCGCCACGATGCGACGGACACGAACGACGCCACTCTGACGCGGCACCTCGATCTCGACTGCCACGGCGCACCAGGCCTCGAGATTCTTGTAACGTGCAAAGCCAAATCCGAATCCGGTGCTCTCCGAACGCTTGACCCGCCCAGCCCAGCCGAAACGCGATGCCGCCGTTTCGATGACCTCACGCGCACGAGGGTCTTCGATGTGCCGAAGCCGAAACGTAACTGGATCTTGGCCCGAGCGAGCCGCCAACTCATCGAGGACGCTCTCGATCGAAAGGACGTTAAGGTGGCCTCCCAGAGAGCGCATGGAGGATCCGCGCAAGGGCATGTCAGGCAGGAAGTGACTAACCACCTTTGAGTTCGGGATCGCGTAAAGCGGAATTGCATTCCGGTCGCCGCCGCCCTCAGGCTGGACCAGCGCAACGGGCGGCGCCGGCGGAAAGGCGTCGGCTTTCAGTCGGGCAGCGATCAGCGCCCCGGGAGGGCCAGGCCGCATCATATGCGACTGGCTCCAAACCTCGTGGCGCCAATCCGCAATCGCACCGTCTGCTCCGACCGTCGCCCTGAGCTTGACCACCATACCCGGCCCGAATGGATCCCACGCGTGCTCCTGTTCACGCATCAGCTGTACCCTGACCGGACGACCGGGCATCGCGAGGGCAAGCATCGCCGCATCGGCCGCCGCGTCGTCGGCTCCGTTGTGCCCGTAACAGCCGGCGCTCTCTGCGTGGATGCAACGCACGTTCTCGGCGGACATCCGCAGCATGCCCCCGATCGCATCGCGCAGGAAAAACACGCCTTGCGTATGGGTCCAAACCGTAAGCTTCCCGTCCCCGAATTGCGCAATCGCGCAGGACGGTCCGATCGAGCCGTGCGTAAGATAGGGTCTGCTGAAGGTCCCCTCGACCAGAATTCCGGGCTCACCTGGATTTCCTGTGTCGTGAATCGTCGTGTCGTGCGAGGGCAGCTTCATCAGAGCGGCCGGCAAGTCCGCGCTGTCCGGAAGGGCTTGCTGCTCGATCCAGGTCGTGGTTGCCGCGAGGGTTCGCATTCCCTGGATCGCAGTCCATTCCCGGTCTGCAAGCACGCCGAGGAAGTTGCCGTCCCGCACGACCTTGACGATCCCGCCCATTTGCTCGACCTGCGCGACGTCACAGTCCCGCAATGTGGCGCCATAACTCGGCGGGCGAACGACGCGACCGTGCAGCATCCCCTCGGGGCGCAGATCCTGGACGTAGGCTGCTCCGCCCGTCACCTTGGCCGGAATATCGATCCGCGGCACGGGTTGGTTCATCACGACGAAATCTGCCGGCGATGTCAAATGCGAGGCCTGCTGTGCGTCGACCGCCAGCAATTGATCGCGGACCAGTTCGCCGTAGCCCAGGCGCATGCGGTTGGGGCCGAATACCTCGCCGTTGCGGATCTGCAGCGAATTAGCGGACACACCGAATCGGCGGGCTGCCTCGTCTCGGAGTATTTCGCGAGCTTGCGCCGCCGCACGCCGAATTGCAGTGCCGGAGTCCTGCATCGAGTGGCTGGCCGCCGTGTAGCCTTCATTGGGCGTCCGCGCAGTGTCGGCCGTGATCAACGATAGCCGCGCAAGCGGCAACTTGAGTTCCTCTGCCGCGACCTGAAGCAGCGCCGTCTTCAGACCTTGGCCAAGTTCGGCTTTGCCGGTCAGGATCGTAGCGGCGCCCGACGCGTCGACACGGATCCAGGCGTCGATCCTCGGCGTGTCGTCGAGGCTTCCGGGCAAACCGTGCTTCGAGGGTTTTCCACCTGTTCCGGTTTCGGTCTGTGCATGTGCTCCAGAAAGCCGGAAGGCGATGATGAGCGCGCCGGCGCCCGCCAATACATTGCGTCGCGAGACGGCATGCGTCATCCTCTTGTCCTCGCGTCGGCAGTCTTCGGCCTCATCTCTTCTGCGGCCCGCCGGATCGCACGCAGAATGCGCATATGTGTTCCGCATCGGCAGAGATGAGGCTGAAGTTCGGCCTTGATCGCCTCATCGGCTGCATGCGGGTCGCGATTCAGCAGCGCCTGGGCGCGCATCATCATGCCGGGAATACAATAGCCGCATTGTGCCGCCTGCTCGGCAAGGAACGCACGCTGCATTGGGCCAGGCGCATCCGGACTTCTAAGTCCTTCGAGCGTCGTGATCGCCCGCCCTTCCAACAGCATCACCGGGGTTACGCAGGAGAAAATGGCCTTGCCATCGACGATGACGGTGCATGCTCCGCATTGGCCGAGTCCGCAACCAAACTTCGCGGCATTCAGCGCGAGTTCGTCCCTGAGGACGTAGAGCAGCGGAGTGTCCGGGCTCGCCTTGATGGATCGGCTCTCGCCGTTAATTGTCAGCGTTGTCATGGCACTTCACCGAACCTTCTATTCTTTGTTGACGAGTCCAGTTCACCGGTTGCCTCTGGCTTCCGTGACAGCTTTGACTAACCCATTCCACGGGTTTTTCCCGGCAATCTGGACCCGCAGATAGTTCGCGAGATCCGAGATCTGCCGGTCGCCGAGAACATCGCCAAAGCCGGGCATGATCGGATGCGCAGAGCCGCCGGTGGACGCTGGTATTCCCCGCACAACAAGGTTGACCAGGTTTGTGGGCGTCTCGCCCGCAATGGCGGTGGAGAGACCAAGTCTTACGCCACCCAGCGGCAAGGCTCTGTCGCCTTCGTGGCACGACGCGCA
Source organism: Bradyrhizobium sp. Rc2d (assembly GCF_900099855.1). Classification (NCBI taxonomy): domain Bacteria; kingdom Pseudomonadati; phylum Pseudomonadota; class Alphaproteobacteria; order Hyphomicrobiales; family Nitrobacteraceae; genus Bradyrhizobium; species Bradyrhizobium sp. Rc2d. The sequence goes on from NZ_FNCU01000023.1 coordinate 26,704, forward strand.
AACGGCGGCATAGATCGCGCCGCCGGGGTCGGATGGAATAGAAGGCGCGGCCGCCTGAATGCCCGCGGCTTGCGGCAGGCGGCCCGGACCGGAAGGAGCCGTCTCCACATCCTTCCGCCCCTCGCTCTTGCCGAGCGATGCAAGATAGTGGGCCATCGCGCCTACGTCCGCGGGGTCGACAAGGGACAGATTGTCAACCACGTTCGCCATGGGGCCCTGAGCCGTCCCATGCTGGGAATGCGAGCCACGCGCAAGATACTCCGTAAGGGCAGCTTCGTCCCATGGGACAGGTGATTGCGAGCTTCGACCAAGCGCGTAGGCGCGCCAACCTTCGGCTTCGCCTCCTTCGAAACTGGCCGATGCCTTTTCCGCCCCCAGCAGATTGCGCGGAGAATGACAGGCGCCGCAATGCCCCAGTCCGTCGACCAAATACTTTCCCCTGTTCCACGTCTCATCCTTCGAAGGGTCGGCGACGAAACGCACCTGACGCAGAAACAGCAGCTTCCAGCCGGCGAGTGTCAGGCGAACATTGAGAGGAAACGGGAGGTCGTTCGGTGGCGCCGACGACCTGACTGGATCGATCGACATGAAGAAGGCATACATCGCCTTCGCATCATCATCCGACACGCGCGTGAAGTGATCGTATGGGAACGCCGGGTAAAGGTGGCGGCCTTCGCGATCCACACCGGATCGCAGAGCACGGATGAACGCCGTCTCCGACCATCGTCCGATGCCGGTTTCCGGATCGGGCGTGATGTTGGTGGAATAGATCGTTCCGAAGGGCGTGGGCATCGCAAGCCCCCCGGCGTAGGGGAGTCCGCCGGGTGCCGTATGACACGTGGCACAGTCTCCGAGCAGAGCAAGGCTCGCTCCACGACGCGCCTTCGCACGATCCGGGGCTCCGGCTGACCGTGAATCGATGGGAGGGATCGGCGATTCCCAAGCATAGAGAAGTGCCGCCGTCCCGCCGATCGCTCCAATCACAAGCAGTGCGAGCAGAACGGACCTAAGCTTCATCGCTCTCCCCTCCTAGATGCGAACGCCATATTAGACCGGTCCGGGCGACATCTTTTCAGTTTCGTGCGCGACTTGCACAATCTCTCGATCACGGCTCGACGAGCCAATCCAAAGCGTGCGCACGGAATCCAATACGCCCGCTCGTCCGCGGCGTAGGGATCGAGCAAAGACTCTCTCGCCTCAAGAACGAGCGTGCGGCCAAGACAGCTGTTGCGGCGATTGCCGAGACCATCGTGGCCATGTGCAGATGCCGCCATTTGCACATGGGAGCCATTCATCTTTGACGATCCCTTGTTATTTATCGATTGATAATTAACATTGGTGACGCTGAGGTCAAGAGCCGGCGCGTCGAACCGAGACTGCGTGCCGACGAAAGAGGATTTGCCGCCATGTCCACATCAACGATCGCGACTGACCAACAGGTCTCTACGCTCACCCGCGCACGCACCTTCGCGATGGCGGTCTGCGCGGGTATCGCGGTCGCAAACATCTACTACAATCAGCCTCTGCTCGGCCTGATCGAGGCCAATTATCCGAGTTCCTCGGCCATCGGACTGATACCCACGGCGACACAGTTCGGTTACGCGGTCGGCCTCCTCTTTTTGGTTCCCCTGGGCGATCTCGTCGAGAGACGGCGCCTTATCGCCGTGCAGTTCATTGTTGGCCGCGGCTCTCGCGTTCGCTGCTATCGCTCCGACCACGCTGGCGTTGATCGCGGCGTCGCTCTTGCTGGGCGTAGCGGCCACTGTGGCTCAACAGATCGTCCCATTCGCTGCAACGCTTGCCGATGACCGGACGAGAGGCGCCGCGGTCGGAATGGTGGTGAGCGGTATTTTAGGTGGCATTCTACTCAGCCGCACGATAGCCGGCTTCGTCGGATCGCACTTCGGATGGCGGGAGATGTTTTGGCTCGGCGTCCCTTTGGCGCTTGGCGCCGCCGCACTGGTGCGTTTGACCTTGCCGCGCCACCATGCGACGCAAAGTATCGGATACACTGACGCGCTGCGTTCGCTCATCCACCTGCTCGTCGAGGAGCCGGCGCTTCGACTGGCGGCAGCGACACAAGCGATGCTATTTGCTTCATTCATCGCCTTCTGGACCGTCCTGTCTCTCCATCTTCAAGAGCCCCAATTCGGACTTGGACCGGAGATCGCTGGCCTATTCGGCGTCATCGGGGCGTCAGGGATCCTCGCAGCGCCTCTCGCGGGTCGGGTCGCCGATAAGCGGGGGCCTCACACGGTGGTTGCGATTGCTGCCGCCATCTCCCTTTTCTCGTGGGTCGTATTCGCGGGTTGGAACGCCGTCGCGGGCTTGGTCGTCGGGGTTGTGCTGCTCGACGCGGGAGTGAACGCAGCGCTCGTGTCAAATCAGCACCTGATTTTCGTCCTCCGCCCGGACGCACGAAGCAGGCTCAACACCGTGTTCATGACGGCGATGTTCGTCATCGGTTCGCTCGGATCCCTCGGGGCGGGCTGGGCCTATGCCCACTTCTCATGGCTCGGCGTCTGCGGTTACGGGGCCGTGCTTGCGACGGCGGGTCTGCTGCTGCAGCTACCGACGCTTTCATCCCGAATCGGAAAATCATCGCGCCACTGACGCCACGCCGGGTTCTCTCAATAGCTGTCATGGCAAGTTTGGCCACCCAGCAGGCAGATCGAATCCGGGAGCGCGCGCTACCAATCCGGTGCCGCGCAATCGCTGGTCGCGCGAGGACAGCGGCGACTAACCCGGTCGACTGGCACCAGATCCCAACCTCAAAGGAGTGCGAACATGGCGGGGCTTTTTGATCGAACGACCTTGGGCGATCTCGATCTCGTGAATAGGATAGTGATGGCCCCGATGACACGGTCGCGTGCCGACGAGCGCGGCGTCATCAATCCTACCGCATCGGAATACTACGCAGCGCGGACGAGCGCCGGCTTGATCATAAGCGAAGGCATTAACGTCGGACCGATGTCTAATGCCTTCGACCGCACGCCCGGTCTCTGGACAGAGGAACAGACCGAGGGATGGAGAGCGGTCGTCGATCGGATCCACGAAAAAGGGGGGCGCGTTGTCGCGCAACTCTGGCACGCCGGACGCGCGAGCGCACGTGGCCTGCTGTCGGACAGGCAACCGCTGTCTCCGTCGGTCGTGGACGACGATCTGGACCGGCTGCAGGTGTGGGCGCTGCTTGCCAACGGCGCATATGTGCGGATCGCGGCTACGCCGTCGCGCGCGATGACGCTCGGAGAGGTCCAAGGCGTCGTCAACGAATTCAGACTGGCGGCCGCCAACGCCGTTCGCGCAGGATTCGACGGCGTGGAAATCCATGGCGCCAATGGTTATTTGATCCACCAGTTTCTATCCCCGACGATCAACCTGCGAACCGACGACTACGGCGGGAGCGCCGAAAGACGATCCAGGCTGCTTCAGGAAATCGTCTCGGCGATTGCCGAGGTCATGCCGCGTTCGCGGATAGGACTGCGGCTATCGCCGTTCGCGGACTACAACAGCACGCGGGATCCGAAGCCGGAAGATACCTATGGGCAAATCGCGTCGACGCTGCAGGCTGCCGGGCTCGCATATCTGCACCTCGCCGACACCAATGCTTGGACCGGAGCACCCGACTACGAAAGGATGCTTCCGATCTTCCGCGGAGACTATCGCGGACCACTCATCGTCAATGCCGGCATCACCCCCGAGCACGCCGCCCGGATCGTCAGTTCTGGAGAGGCGGACGCAATCGCCTTCGGCCGCCTCTTTCTCGCCAATCCGGACCTTCCGGCACGGATTCGGGCGGGTGGTCCCTACAATGCCCCCAAACCGTTCGGGATATACGGTGGTTCGGATTCCGGTTATCTCGACTATTAGCTACTCGAGACCGTCAACGGAGAGGCCGCTGCGCAAGCTTGATGTTGGCAGAACGGCGCTGGTCAACGACAGTCGTCATCCCGCGAGTCCGTACACGGACATTTGGGCGGAGACCCCTCGCAACTGGTGCTCACCGAGATACTCGACATCGGCAACATGTCCAGCGACGGCTTCCGTCATGAGCAGGTCCCGACCTATCGTCTTGGTGAGCGTTTCAACGCGGCAGGCCTCGTTAACGGCTGCGTGAAGTCCAGGCGATCCGGAGCGCCCACGTTGCCGAAAAAGACCTCACCCTCGTGAAGGACGATGCCCGCCCGGAGCACGGGGCGGCCTCCAGCATCGGACCCGACCCGGATTGTCCGATTGGAAGCTTCGAGGCTGACGATTGCCTCTTTCGCCGCCGAGACGGCCGCGCGTGACGCTTCGGCGACCCCCACCGTCACCGGAAAGACAGCGAGCATCCCGTCGCCGATGAACTTGAGGGTTTCGCCGCCATGAGCGGCCACGGCGCTCGCCATGGCTTCGAAGTAGGCGTTGAGCAGCACGAGCATGTCGGCCGGGGCCAGAACGTCCGACATCTTGGTGAAGTTTCTGAGATCCGAGATCCAAATCACGGCACGGATCGAGTCTCCCGCGCCGCGCTTGATCGCTCCTTCGAGCACCTTGGCGGCGGCGCCGTATCCAAGATAGGCGCCCAACGCGTTTTCGGAGATCTTCAACTCGCTGTGCCGCTGCACGTGCAAGGCGAACAGCTTGAAGAGGCGTGTCAGGGAATCGATCTCCGCCTCGGCGAAGCCGCCGGCTGCTTTCGTCGCGATGGTGATCACGTTGCGCGTATCCAGGCCGGATAAGGGAATCGCCACGTAGTCGGTCATGCCGGCGGACGCGAGCTCGATCATGATGGGAAATTCGGCCTGCGCCGACGGCTCATTCGGCGCTCGCCGGATCGTTTCGCCGGTCTCGACGATCCGTTGCAGCGGATTGAGCTTGTAGGCGTCAGAATCGATCGCCGCGTCGGCGACCCGCACTTCGTCGCAGAAGCCGTCATCGACGTTCCAGACCCACGCGAAGCCAACGAGCTGAGGGTGGAGCGTTCCGATACGGGGAAACCGACAAGCCTGCGAATGGCTATGACAAGCGGACGATGGCCAACGACATCGTCGAGCTGCTGAAGGCGCTCGGGGTTGGACGCATCGCGCTGGTCGGACACGACCGCGGCGCGCGCGTCGCCACGCGTCTCGTCAAGGACCACCCGGACATCGTCGATCGTCTCGTGGTCATGGACAACGTTCCGACCCGCGTCGTCGCGCGCGAGATGAACGCCAAGGTCGCCCGCGAATACTGGTTCTTCATGTTCCACCAGATTCCCGATCTGCCAGAGGCATTGATCGCGGGACGGGAGGACATCTGGCTTCGCCATTTCTTCTCCGATTGGGCATCGCGGCACCCTTCTGGATCAACGCGCTGAGCAATTTCGCCGTGATCGGAGCGCTGCTTTGGTGGCGCCCGGCGTCCTCGCAAGGCAGCGCACTGCCGCCGGAACGTCTTGCCGGCGCCATGGTGAACGGCTTACGCCACGCGCGGTTCAATCTGAAGCTCCGTGCGACGCTCGTCAGAGCGGCAGCGTTCTTTTTCTTCGCGAGCGCCTATTGGGCACTGCTCCCACTCGTCGCACGCAATCAGATCGCAGGCGGTCCAGAACTCTACGGCATTTTGCTCGGGGCGGTCGGCGTCGGCGCCATCACCGGCGCGTTCATGTTGCCCTGGCTGAAGGCGAGCTTCGGGCCCGACGGGCTGGTTGCGGCCGGCACCGTCGGCACCGCGGTCAGCCTGATCCTTCTTGGCATCGCGCGTTACCCGGAAATCGGACTTGCGGCATGCCTGATCGCAGGCATCTCATGGATCGCCGTCCTCGCGACGGTCAACGTCTCAGTTCAAGTCTCGTTGCCGGATTGGGTGCGCGGCCGTGGACTGGCCATGTTCGTGACCGTGTTCTTCGGAGCGATGACCGCCGGCAGCGCCCTTTGGGGACAGCTTGCCTCTGGGCTCGGCTTGCCGGAGGCGCATTTCCTCGCTGCCGCGGGCGCCGTCGTCGGAATCGCGCTCACCTGGCATTGGAAGCTTCAAACAGATGCAGGAATCGATCTGGCGCCCTCGATGCATTGGCCGGCACCTGTCTTGGCGATCGACGCAGACGCCGACCGCGGGCCAGTCCTGATTACGGTCGAGTATCGCATTGCTCCGGAGTGCCGTGAAGCCTTCCTCACCCATCTCAGAGCTCTGGAACAACAACGACGGCGCGACGGCGCTTATTTCTGGGACGTCTTCGAGGATGCCGCGGAGGGCGGGCGCTTCCTGGAAACATTCATGGTGGCGTCATGGCTCGAGCATCTGCGACAACACCAGCGCGTGACGAACGCGGACAGGGTCGTTCAGGACGCGATCCACGAGTTCGGCGCTGCGGCCGAACCCAAGGTTACCCACTTCATCGCCGCCAATTTTCGGCAAGCCGAGTTGGGCACCTCGGTGCCACCATCGAGCGAATGAAATCGTGGGAGATCGTAGTCTGGCGTACAGAATCGTACCCCGCGGTAGCGGGGGGCGAATCGAGCCTCACTCGAACAATCCGGTTCGGGTTGTGCTACGCGGTACCCGGCGACGGAAAGAACAAATGGTCCGTTTTGCTCGCCCTATTATCCTATTCTACGACGAGCACGTAATCGACCTGTACCATCGGATCTGCGGGCTATATCGAATGGGAGGCGAAGATACAGAAGCAATCTGGCGGTGGAAACGTCGCACGAGAGCCGTTTTGTTCTCGGCCACAGCTCGCAAAGGCCTGGGAAAATAAGGATTTTCGAATGGTGGGCGCACCAGGGCTCGAATCTGGGACCCGCTGATTAAGAGTCAGAGGGTCGTTAACGCGCGCTCGACTGATATCTCAGATGCAGAAATCCGCTCCGAGTTTGCACGCGTGGCGCCTGTTCCCACGGTTGAGCAAACCATCATGTTCTGCGAAACCAGCCCGCAGGCAGCTGCTTTCATCTTGCCTCGTCTTGCCTCGCCCAAGGATTCGAATACGGTATGGATCAGCATCGCTGCTCCAAGGATTCGATAGCATCGACCGGCTGACCGGAGCTCGGTTGTACGGCGGTTGTATGAAAATCGATATGGAGCGACTCAATCCGGCACGAAAATAGCGCGCAAGGGGTTGTTTTTGGTAACGAAAGAGCTCTGGAGCGGGTGAAGGGAATCGAACCCTCGTATTCAGCTTGGAAGGCTGCACAGCACACTGATGGAGCTTCGGGTTGAGCAGCAACCTCGTTCCTCACGAGCCTGAGGTACCGATCTGCCATTGTCCAGTTCGTGTCGATCGTCCGCGGTCGGCGCCGGAGGGGAACCGCTTTGGTTCGGCCCTCTCAAGCGGTTTTTGCCGCTAGTCCTCGAACTGTGGGCGCAGCAGCGCTGGAACCTTCGCTGCTTCACAATCCCTCGCTCCTGAGCCCTACTCTTCGTAAGCCTAGTGCAATGTTCTTGTAGACTCGAGTGGTTCGCTTTCAGCCGATATGGCCTTGGAAACTTTCGCGACATTTGGTGACGCTTTCGCACCATTTGCGAGACTGTCCACCTATAAGTTTGCGCTTGACAGGGGAAGCCTGCCGCGAATGTAATAGGATATAACTTATAGAACGCAGATGAGGAAACGCGCCGCCTTCGGGCCTCGCGCGCACACGACCGAGGAAGCCGCAATGGCAGAGCGACTGAAGGTTCACGTCGATCCCGACAAATGCCAGGGCCACGCCCGCTGCAAGGCGCTCGCGCCGGAGCTGTTCGAGCTCGACGAATACGGCAACGCCCATGAAGCCGGAGACGGCACCGTCCCGCCGGGACTGGAAGACAAAGCCTGGCTTGCAAAGTCCAATTGTCCGGAGATCGCAATAGATGTGATCGAGGAGTAGCGCGCTTTCCGCGTTGTGCGTGCCTTCCGCGAACACGAGCCCCTGGGGATTCCGAGATGTCCGACGTCAGCCAACCCGCCGCTCATCCGCCTGTGACCGACTGGGTCCACGATTTCGACCACACCGATCCGCAATGGACGGACGATCCCTTCCCGATCTGGGACGAACTGCGCGCCGCAAGCCCGGTCGTGCATACAGAACGCTTCCTCGGCTGCTACCTGCCGACGACCTATGCAGCCGTGCGCGAGATCGCCAACGACACCGAGCATTTCTCCTCCCGCCGCATCATCGTCCGCGACGTGCGCCCGGAGATCGCCAGGAATGCGGCCCCGCCGATCACCTCCGATCCGCCCGTGCACAAGCCGGCCAAGCAATTGCTGCTGCCGCCGTTCACGCCGGACGCGATGAAGAAGCTCGAGCCGCGGGTCCGAGCCATCTGCAACGAGCTGATCGACGACTTCATCGCCGAGAAGAGCGTGGACGCCGCGGCGCGCTACACGAAGCACATTCCGGTGCGCGCGATCGCGCACATGCTCGGCATTCCCGAAAGCGACAGCGACCTCTTCGTCAACTGGATCCACATGATCCTGGAGCTCGGCATCAAGGACGAGAGCCAGCTGCTCCAGGCCGTCCAAGAGATGAGCGCCTATTTCAGCGGTCATATCGAGGCGCGCAAGACGAAGCCGACCGACGACCTGATCTCTTACCTAATGAACGCCAGGGACAAGGACGGCAATCCGCTCGAGGACTCCCACGTGCTGGGCTCGCTGCGCCTGCTCCTGATCGCCGGCATCGACACCACTTGGAGCGCGATCGGTTCGTCGCTCTGGCATCTCGCGAAAACGCCGACCGATCGTGAACGGCTGATCGCCGAGCCAGGGTTGATTCCAACCGCGGTGGAAGAGCTGCTGCGCGCCTATTCCCCGGTGACGATGGCGCGCGAGGTGGTCAAGGACACATCTATTTCGGGCTGCCCGGTGAAAGCAGGCAACATGGTGCTGCTGTCCTTCCCCGCCGCGAACCGCGATCCCAAGATGTTTCCGGACGCTGACAAAGTCGTGATCGACCGTCGCGAGAACCGTCACGCCGCTTTCGGCCTCGGCATCCATCGCTGCGTCGGTTCCAACCTTGCGCGCATGGAAATGCAGGTTGCGCTGGAGGAATGGCTGACGCGGATTCCGGATTTCGCCCTCGACCCGGCAGGCACCGTGACCTGGTCGCAAGGCACGGTGAGAGGGCCCCGCCAGTTGCCATTTCTGCTTGGAAAGGCGATGTAGGCCTCTCCAAACAACGATACGGAGAGGCCGGACGTGACAGAGCAAGCAACCAACCCGGCCTCTGCGTATTTTGACCTCGCCGACGCCGAGCGGCGGATCAAGGCGATCTTCATCGGCTCGATCGGCAATCTCGTCGAGTGGTACGATTTCTACGCCTATACGGCGTTTGCGCTCTACTTCGCTCCCGCGTTCTTCCCCGGTAACGACCCCGTCGTCCAGCAATTGAACGTCGCCGTCGTATTCGCGGCGACCTTTCTGATGCGGCCCCTGGGCGGCTGGTTCTTCGGCTATATCGCTGACCATTTCGGCCGCCGCATCTCGCTGACCCTGTCCGTCGTCTTCATGTGCTTCGGCTCGCTGATCATCGCGCTGACGCCGACCTATGCCACGATCGGCTTTGCGGCACCGGTGATCCTGGCGCTCGCCCGCGTCATCGAGGGCTTGAGCCTCGGCGGCGAATATGGCGCCAGCGCCACCTACCTCAGCGAAGTCGCCGACCCCAAGCACCGCGGCTTCTATTCCAGCTTTCAGTACGTGACGCTGATCGGTGGCCAGCTCACCGCAATCATCGTGCTGCTGCTCCTGCAAAAAGTCTTCCTCACGCCGGCGGAGCTGAAGAACTGGGGTTGGCGTATCCCCTTCGCGATCGGCGCGGCACTTGCGATTTTCGCCGCGGTGATGCGGCGTGGCCTGCACGAGACCGAGGCGTTCGAGGAGGCCAAGAAGGTGGTGAAGCCGACCGGATCGATCACCAACCTGCTGCGATATCCGCGCGAGCTCTTGCTGGTCGTCGGCCTCACCGCCGGCGGCACCGCGGCGTTCTACACTTTCACCACCTACATGCAGACCTTCGTCAAGCTTTCGGTCGGACTGACCGAAGACCAGACCACTTTCGTGATCTTCGGCACGTTGATCTTCGCGACCATTCTCCAGCCGATCTACGGCGCGATCTCCGACAGGATCGGACGCAAGCCGCTGCTGATCTTCTTCGGTGTCGCCGGCACGCTCGCGACCGTGCCGCTGCTGATGACGCTGAAGGAGACCAAGTCGCCCTTCATGGCGTTCGTCCTGATCTGCGCCGCTTGGCTGTTTGTCGCCGGCTACACCTCGATCAATGCGGTGGTGAAGGCCGAGCTGTTCCCGACCAATGTCCGCGCGCTCGGCGTCGGTCTGCCCTATGCCATTACGGTCTCGATCTTCGGCGGCACGGCGCCGGCGATCGCGCTCTATTTCAAGAGCATCGGGCACGAGGAATGGTTCTATTTCTATCTTGCCAGCATCATCTGCCTGTCGCTGATCATCTATGCTACCATGCGCGACACCAAGCACGCCTCCGCAATGCATCGGCACGAGTAGACCATGGCTGACGACAACGAGCCGCCCGACAGCAAGCTGACGCGCACCAAGGAGAAATGGGCGCGCGAGGGGCGCTTCCTCACGGGGAAGATCACGCGGCCGGAGGACCAAAGGCTGCCGCCCGGCCAGCACCTCACCAAGGATTGGCCGGTGCTCGATCTCGGGGTCGTGCCGCCGGTATCGCGCGAGCGCTGGCGGCTCGACGTCTATGGCGCGGTCGATGCCCCCGTGTTCTGGACCTTTGCCGAATTCACCGCGCAGAAGCAGGCCCGCTTCACCTCCGATATCCACTGCGTGACGACTTGGTCGCGCTATGACAATGAGTGGGAAGGGCTCGCAACGCGCGAGCTGCTCGCGGCCTGCCAGCCGCGCGAGGATGCTCGCTTCGTCGTGCTGCATTCCTATGACGGTTACACCACCAATCTCGCGCTGGAAGACTTCGCCGCCGAGGACGCACTGCTCGCCCATAGCTGGTCGGGTCAGCCGCTGACGGAGGAGCATGGCGGACCGGTGCGGCTGGTCGTGCCGCATCTGTATTTTTGGAAGAGTGCCAAATGGCTCCAGGCCATCGAATTCCTGACTGAGGACGCGCCGGGCTTCTGGGAAGTCCGCGGCTATCACAACCGCGGCGATCCCTGGGCCGAGCAGCGCTATTCAGGCGATTAGGTTCAACAAAGGACGGGGGAAGTCCAATGCCGACGGAACGCTTTCAATTCACGGGTGAAGGCGGCCATCAGCTTTCGGCCGCGCTGGAGCTTCCGGACGGTGAGCCCGCGGCTTTCGCGCTGTTCGCGCATTGCTTCACCTGCGGCAAGGATACGCTGGCCGCCAGGCGTATCTCGGTCGCGCTCGCCGCCAAAGGCATTGCGGTGCTGCGGTTCGACTTCACCGGGCTCGGCTCCAGCGAGGGCGATTTCGCCAACTCAACGTTCTCCTCCAATGTGACCGATCTCGTGCACGCCGCCGATCATCTACGCGCAACGCGCAAGGCGCCGTCCGTCCTGATCGGCCACAGCCTCGGCGGTGCCGCGATCCTCGCGGCAGCAGGACAGATCCCTGAAGCCAAGGCGGTTGCGACCATCGCGGCGCCGTCCGATCCGGCCCACGTCACCGGGCTGTTCAAAGAGCACATCAACAACATCCGCGCGCAGGGCGAAGTGGAAGTCTCGCTGGCGGGCCGCCCGTTTCGGATCAGGCGTGAATTCCTCGACGACATCATCGAGCATGAGTTGATGAAGGACGTCACCGGCCTGCACAAGGCGCTTCTGGTGATGCACTCCCCGGTCGACGACACCGTCGGCATCGACAATGCGACCAAGATCTTCGTGTCGGCGAAGCACTCCAAGAGCTTCGTCTCCCTCGACCATGCCGACCATCTGCTGACGACGCCTGCCGACGCCCTCTACGCGGCCGATGTGATCGCGGCCTGGGCCAGCCGCTACATTGACACCGCAAAGCCCGCGAAGACGATGGATCTCCCCGAGACGCCGCGCCAGGTCGTGGTGCAGGAGACCCGCAAGAGCAAGTTCAACCAGATCATCTCGGTTGGTCCGCACCGTCTGGTGGCGGACGAGCCTGTGGCTGCCGGCGGCGAGGATGCCGGTCCCGGGCCCTATGATTTCCTGCTCGCAGGCCTCGGCGCTTGCACCTCCATGACCATGCGCCTCTATGCCGACCGCAAATCGTTGCCACTCGACCGCGTCACCGTCACGCTGAAGCATTCCAAGATTTACGCCAAGGACTGTTTGGAGTGCGAGACGCGCGAAGGCATGCTCGACCAGATCGAGCGCGACATTGCAATGGAGGGCCCGCTCGATGCCGAGCAGCGCAAGAGGCTGATGGAGATTGCCGACAAGTGCCCGGTGCACCGGACCCTGACCTCCGAGATCCGCATCGTGACGAAGGCCGTGGAGTAATTCAAGCGGCCGGCGAACCTGCCCCGGTTGCCGCCTCGAAGGGTTGGACCCGCAACGCACCGCGCAGGCCCGCTGCCGTACCGAGCAGGATGCCGGTGACCGCGACGAATGAGCCCAGCGCCAGCGTCGACATGCCGGTGAGCCCCTGCCCGATCGAGCAGCCGAACGCCATTACGCCGCCGATCCCCATCAGCGCCGCGCCGGTGCCCGAGCGCAGCATGTGGCGCGGCGAAGAATAGCCTTCGAGCTTGAAGCGCCCCGTGACGAGCGCAGTGACCAGGCTCCCGGCGAAGACGCCCGCGACCGTCGCGATGCCGAAATTGAGTGTCAGGCCGGTCGAGAGCATGGCGTATTGCAGGCTATCGGCGATCGGCGCGATGAAGGTGAGCGACGTCACCGGCACCGGATTGAAATCGTCAGCACCGAGATAGCCGGTGACGAACCAGCCACCGGCCACGAGAAGACCGACGATGACGCCGGCCGCGATCTGGCCCGGCGAGCGCCGGAACGCTGGATGCGCGAAAGCAAACAAAATCAGCGCGACAACGATCGCGGCGGCGGCGAGCGCACGCGAAACCGGTTCAGCGGCACCAAGCGCTGCCAGCACAGACGGGAGCGAGCTGGATTTGACGGTCGTTTGCGACGCCTGAACCAGGACAATGCGGGCGGGCGCGAGGAGGCCCTTGAGCGTCATCTGCGCGGCAATCGCAAGCACGATCACGACGACGAAAGAACGGAGATTGCCGCGGCCGAGCAGCACCAGCGCCCGCGAGCCGCAGCCATTCGACAGCACCATGCCGTAGCCGAACAGCAGGCCGCCGAGGAACAGTACCGGAGCCGAGAACGTCTGCTGCAGGTAGATCGACTTGCCGAGATCGATCGTGCCGCTGCCCGCCAGCAGCTGGCTGGCAGCGATCGCAACGGCAATCGCCAGCGCATAGGTGCGCACCAACCGCCCGTCGCCTTTGGCCAGAAAACCGCGCATGCTGCTCATCAGGCAGAAGCCGCTGAGCAGGCCGACGGCGCCATAGATCAGGCCGATGACGAGCCCTGCGAGGATGACGAGTTGCGTGGATTCCATCGGTTGTTCTCAGAACTCTCGCCAATCTCCGTCATTGCGAGCGCAGCGAAGCAATCCAGTCTGTCTCCGCGGGTACATTTCTGGATTGCTTCGCTGCGCTCGCAATGACGGTGTGTTACGGCTTCAGGATCACTCGGTCGCGCGACGACCCAGCGACAGCGACATAAGCATCTCTGGCGCGCTCCAGCGGATAGACCGCGCTCGCCTTGATCGGGAACGGTTTCAGATGCCCGCTTGCGAAGCCCGGGCCGAGATCACGAAGCACCGCACCGGTCGCAACCGACGAAAGGCCGAGCGTGTCGATACCGACATAGGTATGCTGGCCCCGGTAGAACTCGAGAATGTTGAACTGGACGATGCGGTCGATCGCGGCGATCAGTATCTGGCGGCCGCGCAGGGCAAGTGACTTGTGCGCCGCCTGGAAGTAGGGGTCGCCGACCGTGTTGAAGACGATGTCCGCGCCTTTGCCGCCGGTCAGATCGCGCACGCGCGTGGCGACATCGATCGTGGAAGCATCGATCACCTCGACCGGCGCGTTGGTGTGGCCTTCATAGGCCTCCGCCTTGCGCACCACGCCGATCACGCGCGCGCCCTGCCAAGTCGCGATCTGCACCGCGGCCTGGCCGACCTTGCCGTTGACGCCGAAGACCAGCACCATTTCGCCGGGCTTCGGCACGCCGGCGCGACGAAAGCCTTCCATGGCCGTGACGAAGGGCACGCCGATGCCGGCAGCTTCCTCCCAGGACACCGTCTTCGGCTTCTCCACCACGGCATCGGCTTCGACCACGAGATGGGTTGCGTGAGTGCCGTCGCGGCGGATGCCGAGATCGCCCGAGGAGCCGAACACCTCGCGACCGACCGTCCCGGCCGGCCCGTGGATCACCACGCCGGCGTAGTCACGGCCGGGCGTACGCGGGAAGACGGCATAAGGCATCAACCCCGTCGCGGCCTTGACGTCGGATGGATTGACGGCAGCAGCTTTCACCTCGATCAGGAGATCGTTCGGACCAGGCCTGAGCGTATGAGGCTCGACCACCGGCGCAAGTGCCGCGGCGTTCTCGGCCTTGGCATTGAGGCGGACGCAGCGCGCTTCGACGGTTTTGGTATCGGCTGGCGACATGAAAGACCCGTGATTTCTTGCGGGCCTTGTCGCCTTTGGGGCCGGTCAAGTCAATCCGTCAAGTCAGTCCTTGGGCCGCTTGTCGTAGAGCCGCTTTGCCTTGCCGAGCGAGCGCTCCAGCGTGGCCGGCGCGACCACCTGAACCTTGGAGCTGATCCCGATCGTGTTCTTGATGTGGGTCGATACCCTGTCGGCATGATCGACGAGACCGCGGCCGTCCCAGCTTTCGGGACGCGCTTCGGCGATGATCGTCAGCTCGTCCATGCGGCCTTCGCGGGTGAGTTCCAGGATGAAGTGGCCGCCGCACCAATCGGTCGCGAGCAACACCTCCTCGATCTGGGTCGGGAACAGATTGACCCCGCGCAGGATGATCATGTCATCCGAGCGCCCCGTCACCTTCTCCATGCGCCGCATGCCCGGCCGCGCCGTGCCCGGCAACAGCCGCGTCAGGTCGCGGGTGCGATAGCGGATCACCGGAAACGCCTCTTTGGTCAGCGAGGTGAAGACCAATTCGCCCTTCTCGCCGTCGGGCAGCACCGCGCCGGTCTCGGGGTCGATCACTTCAGGGTAGAAATGATCCTCCCAGATATGGAGCCCGTCCTTGGTCTCGATACATTCCTGCGCCACGCCGGGGCCGATCACCTCGGAGAGACCATAGATGTCGGTCGCATCCATGTCGAAGGCGTCCTCGATCTCACCGCGCATGGCGTTGGTCCAGGGCTCGGCACCGAAGATGCCGACCTTGAGCGAGCATTGGCGCGGATCGAGCTTCTGACGCTTGAACTCGTCGAGGATTGCCAGCATGTAGCTCGGCGTCACCGTGATGATGTCGGGCCGGAAATCGTTGATGAGCTGCACCTGCCGCTCGGTCATGCCGCCGGAGATCGGTACCACGGTGCAACCGAGCTTCTCGGCGCCGTAGTGCACACCGAGGCCGCCGGTGAAAAGACCATAACCATAAGCATTGTGGATGATCATGCCGGTGCGGCCGCCGGCGGCACGGATCGAGCGCGCCATCACGTCCGACCAGGTGTCGATGTCGCGTTGGGTATAACCAACGACGATCGGCTTGCCCGTCGTGCCGGAGGAGGCATGCACCCGCACCAGTTTTTCACGCGGCACGGCGAACATGTTGAAAGGATAATTGTCGCGGAGGTCCGTCTTCACGGTGAACGGGAATTTTGCGAGATCCGCGAGCTCGCGAAAGTCGGACGGATGCACGCCGGCCTTTTCGAAGGCCTTGCGGTAGTGCGCGACGTTGTCATAGGCGTGCTTCAGTGACCGGGCCAGCCGCTGCTTTTGCAGCGCCATGATCTCGTCGCGCGAGGCGCGCTCCTGCGCGTCCATCTCGGCGCTATAGGTGTTGCCACCTTCCTTGCGTCTCGTCAGAGCCATCCTCGTTTCCCCACATTGTCGTTTGTTCTTTTCTTTGGTCTCTTATTGATCCTGCGCCGGCAGCCACGTGCCGGGAATGACGCGCGAATGCCCGCGGAATTCCGCAATGACGGTATCACCTACAGTGACACGCACGTCGTAGATGCCGGAGCGGCCGCCACGGGTGATCTCTCTTGCCTTCGCAATCAGGCGATCGCCGAGCTTGCCCGGCCTGATGAAAGTGATCTGCCCCTGCGCCGCAACGACGCGCTCGTTGTGCGAGTTGCAGGCAAATGCGAAAGCGGAATCGGCGAGCGTGAAGATGAAGCCGCCATGGGCGATACGCTGGCCATTGACCATGTCCGGCCGCACCAACATCGCCAGCGTCGCAAAGCCCGGGCCGATCTCGACGATCTCCATGCCGAGCCCCTTGGAGGCATCGTCCTCCGCCCACATTGCATCGGCGCAGGCCCGCGCGATATCCTCGGGCGACAAGGTGGCTTTGACGTTCACGCGCTTCTCCCGGGCAAATGTCTATCCATCATGCTCTGCTGCTTGGCCAAAACTGTCAAACATGGTCGTAATCGACCACGACCCGCTCCGACGACGGCTTCGCCTGACAGGTCAGGATAAAGCCGGCCTTCAGCTCCCAGGGTTCCAGAGAGTAATTGATGTCCATCGGCGCCTCGCCCTCGACCAGCTTGGCACGGCAGGTCGAGCACATGCCGCCCTTGCAGGCGAAGGGCAGATCGACGCCGGCGCGCAGCGCGGCATCGAGTATCGCCTCGTCCTCGGCAACAGGCACGTCGCGGCGCTTGCCGTCGATGATCAGAGACGCGACCGCCTTCGGCGGCGCGTCGGGCGCAACGGCTTTCTTCGGCCGCGGCTTGCCGCCGAATTCGGAGACAAAGCGCTCGACATGGATACGCTCTTCCGCAATCCCGAGGTCGCGGCAGGTCGCCTCGATGTCTTCGCTCATGCCTGATGGACCGCAAATGAAGACATGATCGACGCTCTCCGCCGGCACCAGTGAACGCAAGAGCACCCTCACCTTGTCGCCGTCGAGCCGGCCATGCAGGATCGGGATATCCTGTTCCTCGCCGGAGATGACGTGGAAGATCGAGAGGCGGTCGATGAAGCGGTCCTTCAGCTCCTCCAGCTCTTCGAGAAACATGATGTTGTCGGTGGCGCGGTTGCCGTAGAACAGGAAGAAGCGGCTGTCAGGCTCGCGCACGAGCGTGCCCTTCACGATCGAGAGAATGGGCGTGATGCCGGAGCCCGCGGCAAAACCGACATGGATGCGCCCGGCCTCCGCTGCTGGGACCAGGCCGAAGCGCCCCGTCGGCGTCATCACGTCGAGCTCGTCGCCGCATTTCAGCTCGTCCGCCGCCCAGCTCGAAAACGCGCCGCCGTCGACCTTCTTCACGGCAATCCGGATCTCGCCGTCGTCGGGTCCGGAACAGATCGAATAGGAGCGGCGCACCTCTTCGCCATCCAGTGTGGTGCGGAGCGTCAGGTATTGGCCGGGCGTGAAGGCGTAATCACTGGCGAGTTCGCCGGGAATGGCGAAGGTCATCGAGATGGCATCCGAGGCCTCGCGGCGGAGGTCGTTGATGGCCAAGCGATGGAAGCGCGGCGCGGCTGGTGACATTACGGGCACCCTCGTTCGGTCTCTCCGTCGTCATTGCGAGCGAAGCGAAGCAATCCAGAATCTTTCCGCAGAGGCAGTCTGGATTGCTTCGTCGCAAGAGCTCCTCGCAATGACGATGGGGTTGGCATCGCACGTTTCTCAATGACACTTGAAATAATCGAAGGGTTCGCGGCAGGCCTTGCAGCGCCAGAGCGCCTTGCAGGAGGTCGAGCCGAATTCGGACAAGAGTTCAGTCTTGTCAGAGCCGCATTGCGGACACGCGACGGCCTGTCCGCCGAATAGCGCGCGGCGCGAGCTTGAGGCCTGCGGCGGCGCGATGCCGTAGGCGCGCAGCTTCCGGCGGCCCTCCTCGCTCATCCAATCCGTGGTCCAGGCCGGCGACAGCACCGTGCGCACCTCCGGACGATGGAAGCCGGCGCGTTCCAGCGCAAGCTCGATTTCGAGCGCGATCATGTTCATGGCCGGGCAGCCCGAATAGGTCGGTGTGATGGCGACCTCGACGCGATCGCCATCCAAAACGACGTCACGGAGCACGCCGAGATCGGCGATGGTCAGCACGGGAATCTCGGGATCGACCACGCTTGCCGCGGCATCCCAGGCCCTCCGGCGTAGCTCGCTATCGCGCTCCAGCACCGTCACCATGTCGACCCCGGGAAGGTGCGCTGCATCGATTGCAGCTCGGACAGGAGATGGCCGAGATGCTCGCTGTGCCGGCCAGAGCGGCCACTCTGCTGCATCCAGTCGTTCTGCGGCAGCTCAAGTGTCGCCTCTCTGACGATATCAGACAACGTCGTCAACCAACGACCGCGCAAGCTCGCCGGATCGATGGCAATATCGGCATGGATCAGGGCGCGCTCGGCTTCGTCCACGGCAAACAACTCACCGGTGAACGCCCAGAGATGATCGATCGCGGCCTGCGCGCGGGCGCTGCTTTCGTCCGTGCCGTCGCCGAGCCGGATGATCCACTCGGAGGCATGGCGCAGATGATAGGCGCTCTCTTTCTCCGACTTGGCCGCAATGGCGGCAAGCGTCGTATCGCGCGAGGTCATCATCGCGCGCCAATAGAGGTCGGCGAAGGCCGAATAGAAGAACTGCCGCACCAGCGTCTGGGCGAAATCGCCGTTCGGCTGCTCGACCAGCAGCAAATTGCGGTACTGCCTGACGTCGCGCAAATAAGCGAGTTTGTCCTCGTCGTTGTCCGCGCCTTCGACCTTGGCGGCGTAAGTGTAGAGCTCGCGCGCCTGGCCGATCAGGTCGAGCGCGATGTTGGACAGCGCCATGTCCTCTTCCAACATCGGCGCGTGCCCGCACCATTCCGACAACCGGTGGCCGAGGATCAGCGCATCATCGGCGCGGCGCAGCGCGTAGAGCACCAGCGGCGTTTCGGAGACCTGGATGTTGGCGACCGGCATCACATGTGTCCCACTTCTTCGGGCACCTCATAAAAGGTCGGGTGCCGATAGATCTTCGACTCTGCCGGTTCGAACATCATGCCCTTATCAGCCGGATCGCTCGCGGTGATCGCGGTGGACGGCACGACCCAGATCGACAGGCCTTCGCCGCGACGGGTGTAGATGTCGCGGGCAGCCTGCAGCGCCATCGTCGCGTCGCTCGCATGCAGCGAGCCGACATGCTTGTGCGCGAGCCCGTTGCGGCTGCGAATGAAGACTTCCCACAGCGGCGTGTTCGGCGTGGTCATCGTGATCTCCCTATTCCGCGGCTTGTGCGGTCTGACGCTGCGCGCGCTTTGCCGCGTAAGCGGCTGCCGCCTCACGCACCCAGGCGCCCTCCTCGTGTGCCTTGCGGCGCGCGGCCATGCGATCGCGATTGCACGGGCCGTTGCCGGCGAGCACCTGCTTGAATTCGGTCCAGTCGATCTCGCTGTAGCGCCAGTGCCCGTCGGCATCCTGGGTCATCGCGGGATCTGGAATGGTGAGGCCGAGATATTGTGCCTGCGGCACGGTGGCATCGACGAATTTCTGGCGTAACTCGTCATTGGAGAAGCGCTTGATCTTCCATTTCGTCGAGGTGTCGCTGTGCTGGCTCGTCGCATCCGGCGGGCCGAACATCATCAGCACCGGCCACCACCAGCGATTCAACGCATCCTGCGCCATCGCCTTCTGCTCCTCCGAGCCGCGGCACAGCGTCAGCATGATCTCGTAGCCCTGGCGCTGGTGAAAGGATTCCTCCTTGCAGACGCGGATCATCGCGCGCGCATAGGGGCCATAGGAGCAGCGGCACAGTGGGATCTGGTTCATGATCGCGGCGCCGTCGACCAGCCAGCCGATGGTGCCGATGTCGGCCCAGGTCAGCGTCGGATAATTGAAGATCGAGGAGTATTTGGCTTTGCCCGCGAGCATGGCGTCGACCAGCTCTTCGCGCGAGGTCCCTAACGTCTCGGCGGCGGCATAGAGATAGAGCCCGTGGCCGCATTCGTCCTGCACCTTGGCGAGCAGCGCGGCCTTGCGGCGCAGCGTCGGCGCGCGCGTGATCCAGTTGCCCTCGGGCAGCATGCCGACGATCTCGGAATGGGCGTGCTGGGAAATCTGGCGGGTGAGCGTCTTGCGGTAGGCCGCCGGCATCCAGTCGTTCGGCTCGATGCGCTCCTCGGCATCGATGCGGCCCTGGAATTGCGCAGCCCTGGCCGCGTCCTCAAGACCGCGATCGTCGGTCTCGGCCGTGTTCAGCGCCTGGGTGTACATGCGCATCCTCCCGATTTGTTGGGAGGAAATATATAACAGAATTTAGTTCATGCAAGATATTTCTGTAACATATAGATCAAGCGCCGAACCTCTGTTCCAGAAGCTTCCGCGCCGCGGGCAAGGGTCCCCTCTCGTTGGTTCCATGGCTGTCGAGCCATTGTTCCGACGGAGCCAGCAGTGCGCGATAAATCTCGCCGCAAAGCGCACGCGCTGCCCTGCCCGGCCAATCCGACGGCAGCAGGCTTTCGGGCAACAGCGGATCGCGCAGCACCACGCGGCGGTAATAGTGGATCAGGAGGATGCGCGCGGTGAAGGCGTCAGCCTCGGATAAATCCGTGCCGCGCGCGATCGCGGCACGGAGCGGCTCGAACGTCTTCATGAATTTCAGATACGCATCCGCAGTGCGGTCCAGCGGCCAGCTCGCGCTGAGCAGGCGGCGGCCGCTGTCATCCTCCGCCGAGACTTCGAGACGGATCGCGCCCACGGCCTCGTCGGGCACCGGTACGCCCGACGGCGCGACCCAAACGCCGGGCAGCGGACTGCCGAAGCCGGCATTGCGGAGCGCCTCGCGCGAGGCGTCGCGGTCCTCGCCGTTGCCGATCAGGAGCAGCTCGAAGCGCCCGGTCCAGTCGGACGGCGGCGGATCGTAGATGTGGCGCGTCGCGGCCTCGAAGGTCTGGCGTCCCTTTTCGGCCAGCCGATAGAAGCTGTTGCGGCCGACCTTTTCGCGGGTCAGCCAGCCATCGGCCGCAAGGCGCGACATCGCGGTGCGCACCACGCCGCTGTCGATGTCGAGGCTTTCGAAGAATTCCAACAGCGTGCCGAGCCACACCACACCGCCGCGCGGCACGATGGCGTCGCCGAACACGGTGATGACGATGGAGCCGGTACGCGATGGCTCGCGCTTGAGCTGGTCGATGATGCGGGACAACGGATGCGCCATGCGCGAGGCATAGCGCGTTTGGTGCGGGCGCGACAATGGACGGGAGCGACGAGGCGAGAGCCAGGCTCGATCCTTCGAGATGGCGCGTCCTCTTCTCCCTCTCCCCGTTCTTACGGGGAGAGGGTTGGGGTGAGGGGCTGTATCAGCAAACTCAGTAGCAGACGGACTCGCGGAGATTCCCCTCACCCGCCACGCTTCGCGTGTCGGCCTCTCCCCGCAAGCGGGGAGAGGCGAAGGAAGCGAGCTACCTGTGCGGATCGGGATAGGCCAGGCTGCGCCAGCCGCTGCGATCGAACGGCCGCCACTGGCCTTCTTTCTGCGCGAGGCGGTCGGCCACGGCATAGACCACGGCGGGATGATGGCCCATGCCGCAATGGCTGCTTTCGACCTCGATGCTCTCGGTCTGCGCTCCCGATTTCTCCATGCAGCCCTGCCAGGCGCAGACGCCGTCGGTGCGGCTGAAGATGGCGGTGGTCGGCACCGGCGGCGGGACGGCGAGCTCGCCGCCGAAATGCGGATCGACCTCGTCGGCCTTGCGCCCGCTCGCCCATTCATAGACGCGCCAGGCATTGGTCGAGCGCGGATTGCCGGCAAAGGGACTGCCGAGCGTGATCACCTGGCGTACGCGGTCCGGCATCATCTTGGCGAGCTGGCGCGCATAGAGGCCACCGAGGCTCCAGCCGACCAGGCTGATCTTGCGGCCATGCGTGTCGCTGAGCTCCTGCACCAGATCGACCATCGCATGCTGGACGCCGGTGCGCAGGCCGTAGTTGCGACCCTGGCGCCAGCCGCTCACCGCATAGCCCTTGCTGGTCAGAAACGCGCGCAGCGCGCGCGTGGACGTATCGGAGGCCACGAGGCCCGGCAACACCAGCACCGGATGCCCATCGCCGCGGGGCGCGAGGCTCAGCAGCGGCAGCGCGCCGAGGAATGCGCCGAACTCGTGGATCGCGCGCCCCTCCAGAAACATCAGGGTGCGGGACGGCGGACGCAGCGTCTGGGCAGTTGCGGTCATCAATGTTTCCCCTGGGACGAATTCCTGGAAAGGCCGCCGGCTGCGATGCCGGCAAACGCGCGTGAATTCCAATACACCGGCTTCTTGATCGTTCCGCAGTGCAACATGAATCAGCTAATCGGCCGGTTCCCGACATTCAAGCGGGAGAGACGCAAGGCGACAATAGGCCCACGCGTTAATGCTAACGGCCGTGACGCAAAAGTCACAGCAATCGGAGCAGGAATTCTACGGAGTAGAGCGCAAGTCCCGCGAGGCCGCCGATCAGCGAACCGTTGAAGCGGATGTATTGCAGGTCGCGTCCGATGTTGATTTCGATCAGCGAAATCAACTGCGTCATATTCCACGCCTTGACCTGGTCGGAGATGAAAGTCGAGACACCGCCCTTCTGATCGGCGACGACGCTGCGCAGCACGGTCACCAAGCCCTTGTTGATCTCCCCGCGCAGTTCGGCATCGCCGGCGAGCGCTTCGCCCGCGGCGACGAACATGCCGGCGAGATGATGCTGGAGCACTTGCGTCTCGCCGCTTGCGCTGCGCTCGATGAAGGAGCGCGTGTTGGCCCAGACGGTACGGGCGAGATCGGCAAGCTCGGGCCGCGCCAGCAGATCGCGCTTCAGGCCGTCGATGCGGTCGATATAGGCCCGATCGGTGCCGAGCTGGTCGACGAAGTTCAACACCATGCGATCGAACTCGCCGCGAAACGGATGTTTGGGGTCGCTGCGCACTTCATTGAAGAAAGCGGTGGCGGACGCCACGATCTTGTTCACCAGAAACTTGTCGGCGCGATAGAGCCGCAGCAACGTCGGCAATTCCGCGCGCACCTTCTCGCGGATCATCGCCATCGTCTCCTTCTGATTCAGCGTGTCGTGCATCACGCGCAGGAGATCGTCGAACAGAATCTGGTGCCGTCCTTCCGCGACGAAGCCGCGCAGCGTGCCCGCGGCGAGCGGCGCAAGGTCGATCGCCTGGAGCTGGGAAGACATGCGGCGGATGATGAAGGTCATCAGGCCCGAGCTTTCCGTCGCTGAGAACGCCTCCGGCAGCAGGCGGAGCGCAAAGCGCGCGAGATCGTCGCTGCGCTTGCGATCCCGCAGCCAGTCGGCAACGAAGGAGCCGAAATCGATTTCCTTCAGCTTGGCCTCGACGGGACCGGTCTCGAGGAAATGCACCTGGATGAACTCGCCGAGCTTGTCGGCGATGCGGGCCTGGTTGCTCTGGATGATCGCGGTATGCGGGATCGGCAGGCCGAGCGGCCGTTTGAAGAGCGCGACCACGGCATACCAGTCGGCGAGCCCGCCGATGGTCGCGGCTTCCGCGAAGGCCGCGATGAAGCCGAACACGGGATGCACGTTCAGCAGGAGTTTTGCGACAGTGAACAGAGCCAGCGTCGAGGCCAACACCAGCGTCGCCAGCGCTTTCACGCGCCGCAGCTCCGCCGCGCGTTCGGCGTCACCGGGGGTGTCGAAGAGATAGGTGCCTGATGAACCCATGACTGCATCACCCTACCCGTCATTGCGAGCGAAGCGAAGCAATCCAGAATCTTTCCGCAGAGAGACTCTGGATTGCTTCGTCGCAAGGGCTCCTCGCAACGACGACTGCGGCAGCGCAAAACAAAAGGCCCGCCGAAGCGGGCCTCAAATTCAGTTGCTACTCAGGCGCCAAATCAGGCGGTCTTGTTGTAGACCTTGGCAAAGTTGTCCTGAGCGGACTTCGCGCCGTTGGCGGCGAGCTTGCCGAGATAGTCGGCGGTCGCCTTGGCACGCGAGACGAACACTTCACCGCGGGCGCGGAGCAGGCTCGACTGGATCTCGACGGCCTCGCTGATCGACTTGGCGGACGCGAGCTCGTCGATGCCCGAGAAGAACGCCTCGGCGTCCTCATAGATCGCCTGCTGGATATTGCGGCTGATCTTGCCGGCCTCGGCAACGGATTCGGTCACCGCGTTCTCGACGGCGGCGGTCACCCGCTCGGAGCCGGCGAAAGCTTCGGCGGCACGGTCCTTGGCGGTGTTGGCGGTCTTCTTGACGAACTCGCGGGCGGCCTCGGGAACTTCCAGATTCTGGATGTTCTTGAAAGCGTCCTTGAAGCCCTCGAAAGCGGTGTTGGTTTCAGTGGTCATGGGGTTCTCTCCATCCTCATTGGTCTGAGCTATGGGCTCACCCCGTCCGCATCGGCCCGGGGCACGGCTTATATGGCATCGTTAATTGTGCGATGCAATATTCATATTGCGCTGCGATATCACGAAATCGTGAAGAGCCTTAGCAAAAGGCGCCACACTGCCCTAGTTGGAGGCCGTCTCGGACGAATTAAGTCCGTACCGGCCCGATCTTCGGCTTAATGCTGGACGGCGCCTGGCAATCCATAGGCCTCCATCTGCGCCTGAACTTGCGCGATGTTGTGCCCCAGCACGACAATGTCATGGGTCTTGCCATCGATATCCCGCACGTGGTCGCGCAGCAGCGCCTCGGCCTTGAACCCGAGGCCTTCGAACAGCGCGATCGCCGCCTGCTGGTCGACCGTCATCTGCACCGAGAGCTTTTCCAGGCCAGCCCCGAGCGCAAGTGCAAAGGTCTCCTGTGAGAGCGCCTTCCCCACACCCTGCCCGCGCACGTCGGACGAGACCACCATGCGGATCTCGCCGACATGAGGCGACCAGGAATGCGGATCGCGCACCAGCGTGCCGCAGCCGACGACCTTGCCGTCCCTCACCGCGAGCAGGCTCGTGATTGCGCCGCGCTCGATCTCCTTGACCCAGGCGGAGAGCACCTTCGGCTCGCTGATATTGCGTGGCAGGAACAACAGATCGTGGGACGGAAGACCTTGGCCGAAGGCGAGCACCGCGGCTTCGTCTCCGGGCGACATCAGGCGGATCTCGATATCACCAGCATCGGTCTTGATGTGACGCGGATAGGAACGCTGCTCACTCATGTCGATCTCTTTCCCAGCCAGGAATCCAATTTTGGCCACAGCCGCTTCACCGCGTTGGCACCGGCGACGAGGGAGACGTGGCCGCCCTTCAACATCACCTCTTCCTTGTCCTCGGAGCCGATCTTCGCGATCAGGTGCTTTGCGGCGTCATAAGGCACGATGTGATCGTGCTCGGCGACAGCGTGCAGGATCGGCACCTTGATGTTTTCGAGCTTCGCCGCGCGGCCGCCAACCGACATGGTGTCGTTGAACAGTTTGTTGTCCCACATCAGGTCCTTGGTGATGGCGCGGAAATACTCGCCCGCCAGCGGCAGCGTGTCGGTCGCCCAACGGTCGAACATGCGGTAAGACTTGACGAACTCGTCGTTCCAGATGTTTTCCCAAAGCTGGATCTGGCTGACGGTGCGCGAGGCCGGGCGCAGCATCTCGAACGAGGACAGGATCATCTCCGGCGGCACATTGCCGACGCTGTCGACGAGATGATCGACGTCGAAATAGCGGCGATCGGAGAAGTTCGAAAACAGCTTCATCTCGCGGAAGTCGATCGGCGTGGTGAAGCAGATCAGGTTCTTCATCGGCCCGTCCTTGTGGATCGAGCCGTAGAGCAGCGACAGCACGCCGCCGAAGCAATAGCCGATGACGGAAACGTCCTGCTCGCCGGAATCGGCTTGCACGCGGCGGACGCAGTCCGGAATGAAGTCGAGGACGTAGTCCTCCATCCGCAGGCTCTTCTCCTCCGGCCGCGGTGCGGTCCAGTCCAGCATGTAAACGTCGTAACCGCGTTTCAGCAGGAACTCGATGAAGCTCTGGCCGGGGACGAGGTCGAGAATGTAGCCGCGATTGGTCGTCGCCATCACGATCAGCACCGGGATGCGGTAGATCTCGTCCGACATCGGCCGGTAGTGGTAGAGGCTCATCGTGCCGCGCGAATGCAGCACATCCTTCGGTGTCGAGCCGAGCGTGGGGCCGGAGGTCGAGAAATATTCGACACCCTTGATGCTGCGCTGGATCGCGCGCTGCACCTCGGTCTGGATGCGCTCCGGGATAGATGCGAAATCAAGTCCCGTCGGCGCATTCATTTCTGCTCTCCGTTTTCGGAGGGCGGACGCTTCGTCCGCGGCGGCCGTGGCGTCCCATCGGAGCCTTGCGAGATGCCCGAACTTGCCGCCATCTGGCTCAGCATCGACTTCATCTCGCCGAGCTGGGCTTCAATGGACTGGAGCCGCTCCGCAAGACCCGTGACCTGCTCCCGGCTCGGCAGGTTCATTGCGACGAGGTATTTCTCCACGAGCTCGCCGAGCTGCTTCTGAGCACCTGCAGCAACTCCTCCCGCACGGTTCATCGCCTGTGAAAACTCGGGCGATGACATGGCCTGGTTGGCGAAGGAGTTGAACCCCTTCTCCATCTCGCCCACCATCTTCTGCCACACGGCGACGGGGTCGTTGGTCTTGTCGGTCATCGGCGTCCTCCTGGTATCGAGAGCTTCGACGCCCTTCTTTTTGGCCATACCACACCGTTGCGAAGGGCCGGTCAACCGGCAAGCGGCCCGGTGCCGCACACGCGGCTTCTTTGCCGCGGGAAACCGTGCAATACAGCATTGGTCAGCAGCAAGGGATCGCAACCGTGACCGTCCATCAGCCGCCCCAGACCGTCCGCGCCAATGGCATCGACATCTGTTACGAGATTTTCGGCAACGGCAACACCGAGCCGCTGCTGCTGATCATGGGGCTCGGGGCGCAGATGATCCATTGGGACGATGCGTTCTGCGAGCAGCTCGCCGCGCGCGGCTTTCGCGTGATCCGCTTCGACAATCGCGATATCGGCAAGTCGAGCCATCTGACGGGCGGCAAGCGGCTAACGCCGCTCGAGCTGTTGAAGCTGCGCTTCCTCAGGATTCCCGTGGCAGCGACCTACAAGCTGATCGACATGGCGAGGGACACGGTCGGGCTGATGGACGCGCTCGGCATCAAGTCGGCGCATCTGGTCGGCGCCTCGATGGGCGGCATGATCGCGCAGGAAGTGACGCTGTCGTTCCCCGAGCGCGTGCGTTCGCTGACCTCGATCATGTCGACGACAGGCAATCCGCGCGTGCCGCCGCCGACACGCGAGGCGGCCGCCATGCTGATGGCGCCGCCGCCGCGCAGCAAGGAGGAATTCATGGTCCGCTTCGGCCAGACCTGGAAGGTGCTGCGCGTCGGCTCCTTTCCGGAAGAGGAAGCGCTCGACCCTGGTCGTGCCGAGCGGGTGTTCGCGCGCGGACTTAATCCCGCCGGCGTCGGCCGGCAGCTCCGCGCCGTACTAGCATCGGGCAGCCGCAAGGAACGGCTGCATGGCGTGAAGACGCCGACGCTGGTCATTCACGGCACCGTCGATCCTCTGGTCCGTCCCGAGGGTGGCAAGGACACGGCAGAGTCAATTCCGGGCGCCAAGCTCCTGATGATCGACGGCATGGGCCACGCGTTGCCGATGCGGTTCTGGCCGGAGATCATCGGCGCGATCGACAAGCACGCGCACGGGGCGGCGGCTCAGGACTGCAGGTCTCCTTACGGTGACCATGTGAGCTCCCGGTTACTCTCTTAACGTCAGCCGGCACGGAAGCTATACAGGCCTTCCTCAATCGCAAAGAGGCTGCGGCCTCTCGGAGCTCACATGCATTCGATCGTCCGACCCGGCGCAATGATCACTGCTGCAATTCTCATGCTCTCGCTCGCCAGTAGCGCTGCGATGGCCGGTAGCGCGCAAGAAGAAGCCAATCGCAAAACCGTGCTGGCCTTCTACGAGAAGGGTCTCAATCAGAAGGACGCTGATGCGGCCCTCACCCATGTCGGCGACCGCTACGTCCAGCACAATCCAAACGCGGCCGATGGACCGGATGGCTTCCGAAAATTCATCGGCTTCCTGCGCGAAAAGTTTCCGAACTCGCATAGCGAGATCAAGCGCAGCTTCGTGGATGGCGACTTTGTGATCCTACACGTTCACTCCGTTCGCGAGCCCGGCAGCAAGGGGCGCGCAATCGTGGATATCTTCAAGCTGGAAAACGGCAAGATCGTCGAACACTGGGACGTCGTTCAGGACATTCCTGAAAATCCCGCAAACGGCAACACGATGTTCTGACGGATAGAACAGCGGCTGAGGAACGGCCTAGCTTTTCCGCGCGATCCAGATCACGTGGCGCGCACCGCCGCCCCTGCCGGTGGCACGGACATTGACTTCGTTGACGTCGAAGCCGGCACGGCCGAGGCGCTTGGTGAAGGCGGGGTTGGGTCCTGAAGACCAGACAGCGAGCACGCCGCCCGGCCGCAGCGCCGTCTTCGCCGCCGTGAGCCCGCTCGCGTCGTAGAGCGCATCATTGCCCTTCCGGGTCAGCCCTTCCGGCCCGTTGTCGACGTCGAGGAGAATGGCGTCGAAGGCGGACCGCTGCGCCCGGATGATCTCGCCAACGTCGGTCTGCCGGATGCTCACCTTGGGATCATCGAGGCTGTCGCCGAAGACCTGCGCCATCGGGCCGCGCGCCCAGGCTACCACCGCAGGCACGAGTTCGGACACCACGATCCTCGCGTTGCTTCCGAGCACGGCAAGCGCCGCACGCAGCGTAAAGCCCATGCCGAGGCCGCCGATGAGGACGACGGGCTTTACGACATTCTCGATCTGCTTTGCCGCCAGCGTGGCGAGCGCCGCCTCCGAGCCCGACAAGCGGCTGTTCATCAGCTCGTTGCTGCCGAGCTTGATGGAGAACTCCTTGCCGCGCCGCATCAGGCGCAGCTCACCGTCGGAACCGGGGATTTGCGCGGTGTCGATCTTTTCCCAGGGAATCATGGGAGAGCTTTAGCACGATCGGAAATCGTATAGGGTGGGTTAGCCGAAGGCGTAACCCACCACTTCTGTATCCGCGGTAAGAGACCTTGGTGGGTTACACCCAGCGAACTGCGCTTCGCGCGTTCGCAAGGCTAACCCACCCTACAATCTCGCCCTATCCGCCCGCCCAGACGTCCAACACATAGCGGTTCTTCGCGCCCATCTCCTCGATCCAGCGTGCGCTGGCCGCGGCATCGCTGCCGCTCTTCTCGCGGTGGATCGCGACGAGCGCGGCCTTCACGTCCGGCTCCATCCTGCCGCCGTCGCCGCAGACATAGATGATGGCGCCTTGCTCGATCAGCGGCCAGACCTTGTCCTTCTGCGCGGCAAGCACATGCTGCACATAGGTCTTGGGTCCATCCGCGCGCGAGAACGCCGTGAAGAGCTCGGCGATGCCGCTTGCCGCCAGCGCCTTCAGCTCGTCCGCATAAAGAAAGTCCTGGTCGGGATGGCGACAGCCGAAGAACAGCATGGCCGGACCGAGGGCGGCCCCCTTCGCCTTGCGCGCGGCGCGCTCCTGAAGGAAGCCGCGGAACGGCGCAAGTCCCGTGCCCGGCCCGATCATGATGATCGGCACCGATGAATCATCGGGAAGCCGGAAACCGGCCTTGGTCTCGCGCACCGTCGCGTAGATCGCATCGCCCGCGCGACGGTTGGCGAGATAATTCGAGCAGATGCCTTTATAGGTGCCGCTACCGGAGGCTGCCGGACCTTCGACCACACCGACGGTGACGCTGCATCGCGCCGAGTCGACCGACGGCGAGGACGAGATCGAGTAGTAGCGCGGCGCCAGCAGCGAGAGCATTTCCAGATAGACGTGGAAGGGCAGTTCGCAGGCCGGATATTCGAGCAGCAGGTCGAACACCGATTTGCGCCTGGCCAAGATCTCGGTGCGGTAGCGCTCGAGCGGCTCAGGCTCCTCGCCAACGAACCCCAGCAATTTCGGCTTGGTGACCGGGCAGCGGGTGTGCTCGGCCATGATCTGGATCTGCTTGCGTGTCGCGATCTGCTGCAGCTCGACGAATTCGCTGAGCAGACGGCCGACCGACACGGCCTCGCCGACCGGCAATTGCGGACGGCGGCCTTCGGCCACCTGAAGCCTGATCTGATCGGCCGGCAGGAAGCCGAAGCGGCGGGCGACCGAATCCACCAATGTCGGGTCGTTGCGCGGAACGACGCTCAAGTGATCGCCGACGCGATAGCTGATGTTGGACGGCAGCTGCACCTCGATGTGGCGCGTCGAACGCTCCGACGGATTGGCCCCGCTCCTGTTCTGAAGCTCATCATTGACCAGCACCTTCATCGCCACCGCGCCGCCTTGGGCCACGATGGTGTTGACGGCGGTCACCGCGACGGGCTCGATCGCGTAAAGCGGATCGTCCTCCGCGGTGCGGGTGAAATTCCAGTCGATGCCGAATTCCTTGGTCGCGACCTGGGCAGCCGCCGGGAACCATTTCTGAAACTGGCCGTCGAGATCGCTGCGCGCATCGCCTTCGCCGCGCGGGAAGACGGCGCGCCCGCCATGCGCCGACAATTGCTCGTCGATGAAGCGCGGCACCGACTGATAGGTCGCCGCCCAGTCGCTGTTGCCGCAGCCGAACACGGCGTAGCGCACATTGGCAAAGGCATCTGTCGGCAAGTCGCCGCCGAGCCATTTGACGAACTGCGTCGCATTGTCAGGCGCCGCCCCGTTATAGGAGGCGCAGATGATCAGCACGCCGCCTTCCTGCGGCAGCTTGCCGACGTAATCGTCGAGCGGGCCAAGGTGAACGGCGAAACCGTTGATCTCGGCGAGATCGGCCATGCGCGTCGCCAGTTCCTCGGCGGTGCCGAGATTGGAGCCGTACAGCACCAGCATCGGTGTGTTGTGGCCGGGCCGCGCGGTCGGCTGGCGTGGCGCCCTCGGTGCCGAGGCCACAGCCGCGATGGGACCGCCATAGGCACCGCGCTCGCGGTCGGCGCGCGGACGCACCTTGATCTTGAAGCCTTCCGGCTTCATCGTCAGCGTTTCCTTGAGGTGCATTTGATAGCGCTGGTGATCGATCAGCTTGAAGCGCTGGAGGATCATGCCGAGCGCAAGCGCAGCCTCGTGCATGGCAAAGCCGCGGCCGATGCAGGCGCGCTGGCCGTTGCCGAACGGCTTCCAGGCATTGATCGGCCGCTTGGCTTCGGCTTCGCGGCTGAAATTCTCGGGATCGAACGCATCCGGGTTCGGCCCCCAGACGCTGGGATCGCGATGCAACGCCGTCACCAGGATGGTGGTGAAGGTGCCCTTCCTGAGTTTGTACTTGCCACCGCCGATGGTCTCGTCGTTGAGCGGCGAGATGCCGTAGGCCGGCGCCGGCGGCCACAGCCGCAGTGCCTCCTTCAGGATCTGCGTGATGTAGGTGAGCTGCGTCACCTGCTGATAGGTCGGCCTCGCATTGACGTCGGGGCCGAACACGCGGTCGACCTCGTCATAGGCCTTCTTCAGAATGTCCGGATGCTTGAGCAGTGCATAGAGCGTGTAGGACAACAGGCCGCTGGTGGTCTCGTGGCCCGCGATCAGGAAGGTGTTGATCTGGTAGCGGATGTTGACGTCATCGAGCTGCTCGCCGGTCG
Source organism: Bradyrhizobium sp. Rc2d (assembly GCF_900099855.1). NCBI lineage: Bacteria > Pseudomonadati > Pseudomonadota > Alphaproteobacteria > Hyphomicrobiales > Nitrobacteraceae > Bradyrhizobium > Bradyrhizobium sp. Rc2d. The sequence goes on from NZ_FNCU01000023.1 coordinate 58,351, forward strand.
CGCGGTCGACGCCGGTCATCATCGCGGCCAGCATGTCTTTCTTGTCGTCGATCCCATCCGCACTCTTGCGGCGCTCCGCGATGATCTCGTCGACCATCTTGTTCATGAAGGCCACGTCTTCGGCCAAGGTCTTGCGCCGCTTCTGCATCCAGAGCTGCTCGAACGGCAAGCCGCGCGTCATCATGATGGTTTCGAGCGAGCGCACCAGCGACTCGACGAAGGGGTGGTAGTTGCGCCGGTAGAACGAGTTGAAGCGATAATCGAAACCGCACAGACCGATCGTATCAAGCGTCAATGCGGTCATATCGTGGACGACGTCGATCTCGTCGTCGGCGTTGAGCCGCTCCCATTTGTGGACGAGCTGCTCGGCGATATCGACCATGCTCGGATGATAAGACTGCATGGCGCGGTTGCCGAACGGCTGGAGCAGGATGTTGTGCGCCTTGCTCCAGTTCGGCTCCTTGGTATCGGCCGTGAACAGGCCATCACCGCCAACCGCACGCACACGCCGCAGCGCGCCGCGCACCGTCTTGTCGAAGCGCTTCTCGTTGGAGAGCTCGTCGACGAGATCATGGCCGGAGACGACGACGATCGGCGAGCCCATCATGTCGAGCCAGAAGATCGGACCGAGCTCCTTGGCGAGCCGCGTCAGGTGCTGCACGGGGGCGGCCGAGTCCAGCGACAACATGTTGCCGACCACCGGCTTGGTCGGCGGATGCGGGATCGGGTCCAGTCGGTTCTTGGATGACATGAAAAGCGTTTCCCCCTCAGTAACCCTCGTCATTGCGAGGAGCTCTTGCGACGACGCAATCCAGAGCCTCTCCGCGGACACATTCCTGGATTGCTTTGCTTCGCTTCGCTCGCAATGACGACCTATCCAAACCGCCTTCTACGCCATTCGATCAGCTTGGCGCTGACCTCCTCCGGCTTCTCCTGCTGCGTCCAATGGCCGCTGTCCTTGACGAGATACTTCTCGAGATCGGGAATCAGCTTGTCCATGCCATCAGCGGAGGATGGCGGCAACACCGCGTCATTCTCGGCCATGATCATCAGCGACGGCACGCGGACCGTATGATCGAGCCCTTCGGCACGCGTCCAGTTGCGCGACATGTTGCGGTACCAGTTGATGCCGCCGGTGAAGCCGGTTCTGGTGAAGGCATCGACGAAGACTTTCTTCTCTTCCGGCGACAGGATCGGCGTACGCGGATCGTGCTTCGCGTCATAGGCGGCAATCATCTGCGGAAATGCCAGATTGAGCCGCGGCGAAGCGCCGACACCGGCGACCACCTCCTCCGGCGGCGCGTCGGCCTGGCGCGGCACCGGCTTACGCATGAACGCATCGAAGGTCTGTTCGACACGGCTGCTGAAAATCCTGTCCGGCTCGCGCGCCGGATCCTGGAACTGCACGATGTACATCTTGTCGCCGAAGCGCGCGCGCAACAGCTCGATCGGATCGGCCCAGGCACGATTGGTGTGGGGCGTGTTGATGCCGACCACGCCGGCGACCCGGTCGATGTGCCGCAACGGCATCTGCCAGACGACGAAGCCGCCCCAATCGTGACCGACGAAGATCGCCTTGTCGATCTGCAGATGATCGAGCAGTCCGACGAGATCGCCGGTGAGGTGTTCGATGTCGTAGGCCTCGACCGGCTCGGGCCGATCGGTCGCACCGTAGCCGCGCTGGTCGGGCGCGATCACGCGGATGCCGGCCTCGCTCAACGCCTTGATCTGGTGCCGCCAAGAAAAGGCGAGCTCGGGCCAGCCGTGGCACAGCACGACCGGCGGCTTGTCATCGGCCGGGCCAGCCTCGTAATAGCCCATGCGGATTCCGTTCGTCGTCGCGAACCTGAGCGGTGGCATTTCAATCATGGCGAACTTCCTACTCGGCAGCGCCCTTGATGTCGGCCACGGGCGGCGCATAGGCCGCCTCCAGTGCCGCGAACTCTTCCGGCAGCATGTCGCACATCACTTGCACATGCGGAATGATGTTGGCGCCGACGATGAAGCCGAAATCGAGCTGGTCTCGATAGCTCTGCACGGTGATGTTGAGCGCCTGCCCATGCGTCGCGATCGACACCGGGAAGATGTGCAGAAGCTCGGCCCCTGCGGCATAGAGCGTCTGTCGCGGTCCGGGCACGTTGGACACCGTGATGTTGGCGGCCGGCGGCAGCACGTCCGACAGGTTGGAGCGGCTGTAGAGCAGCGCCAGGATCTGCACCATGATCGGTGCGCCCAGCATCGAGATATTGGAGACCTGCGGCATCAGTGCCCGCAGCGGATGCGACATCTCCTTGGACTTGGTCGATTGCGCGATGATCGCTTCGAGCCGCGCCTTTGGATCGGCGATGTTGGTCGCGATCGAGCAGATCATGCCGAACACCTGGTTGTTGGCCTCGGTGTTGCCCTCCTCGCGCAGCGAGATCGGCACGGCGGCGGTGAGGGATTTCGCCGGCAGCGTGCCATATTGCTGCAGATAGCGGCGGACCACGCCTGAGGCGAGCGCCAGCACCACGTCGTTGAGCTTGCCGCCGGCCTGCTTGGCCAGCGCCTTCGCCCGCGACAGCGAGATCGACACGCCGGCGAAGCTGCGCTCCGACGAGATGGTCTTGTTGAGCATGGTCGGCGGCGACACCATGCTGGCGAGGCTCTCGCGCGACTTCGGATCGGCGACCTTACCGAGCACGTCGGAGACGCTCTTGAGCACGGTCGGGATGTTGCCAGCGAAGCGTACCGCACTCTCGATCTGGTACATCGCATTGTCGAACAGGATCGAACCGATGTCACTCTTGCCGGTGCGCGGCAATTGAAGGTTCTTCGCGGCCGCCGATGCATCGAGCGGCTGGCTGAAGAGCTGCTGATAGGAATCGAGCAGGTTGGCGGCGATGTCGCGCGGCTCCTGTCCGGGCTTGGCCCCTGCCGTCGGAGGATCGACCTTCCGCGGGATCGGCGAGATGTCGTAGATCATGTTGGTCAGGGCCGCACCGGCGCCGCCGTCGATGGCGGCATGATGCATCTTGGAATAAAGCCCGACCTCGTTGTCCTTCATGCCCTCGAACACGTAGAACTCCCAGAGCGGACGGGCCCGGTTCAGGAGCTTGGCATGCATCCAGCCGACGATGCGTTCGAGCGTGGCGCGGTCGCGCGGCTGCGGCAGGCTGGCGCGGAAAATGTGGCGGTCGATGTCGAACTGGTCGTCCTCGACCCAGGAGGGGTGATCAATGTCGAGCGGCGCCTTCTCCAGCCGCGCCTTCAGGATCGGCGCGATGTGCAGGCGCGAGACGATCATCGCCTTGAAGTCTTCGAAGAAGTCGCCCTTGTAATCGTCAGGCAGGCGAAAGATAGCCATGCTGCCGACATGCATCGGCATTTCCGGCGTTTCCAGATAGAGAAACGACGCGTCCAGCGACGACAGCTTCTTACCGTCAGCCATAGTTCCCTCCCGCAAGATTTCGACGGGCGCCTTGGTCTGCGCTTCTCGTCAGGCCGATACTGCCTGTTCCGGCGGGGCATATGCAATGGCAAACGGCCCGGCCCGGTCAAATGGCCAGAATTCCCCCTCCGGTTGCGCCAGGCGGTCCGCCACGGCCCATAGCGCCGCGGGGTTGACCCCGAGCCCGATATGGCTCGCCAGGTGCACCTCGATGTTTTCGGCACGGTCGGAAGGACGCAGCAGACAGGTCCGCCAGTTCACGACACCGTCGGCGCGCGAATAGATCGAGCTCGTGGGCACCGGCAGATCGCCGGCGATCGCCTCGCGCTGTTCGGCAAAATCCTCGACCCGCTCGCCGGACAGCGCCTCGTACAGCCGCGTGGCGTTGGTCGCCCGCACGTCGTTGGCAAAAGGGCTGCCGAGCGTGACGACATAGCGGACCATTTCCGGCGCCTGAAGTGCGAGATCACGGGCATAGACGCCGCCGAGGCTCCACCCGACCAGGCTGACCTTGCGTCCGGACGCGGCATGGATTTCGCCCAGACGAACGCGCAAGGCGTCGCGCATCCGTCCGAGCCCGCCAAGATTGCGGCCCATCCGCCAGGCATGTGCCTCATAACCGAGCTCGCTGAGATAGCGCCGCATCGGCGCCATCGAGAGATCGCTGGCGAGGAAGCCCGGCAGCGCCAGCACCGGATGGCCGTCGCCCCTTGGTGCGCGCATCAGCAGCGGTGACAGCAGCAGGCTCGCATTGAGTTCGAACAGGCCCCGAGCCTCGGCAAGCAGCAGTCCGACACCCGGCGGACGAAGCCGGCCTGAATCCAGCGTCCCGTCCGGCTCTGACGGCACTATTTCTTCTTGTCGCTACTGCGCGTGCCGCCGAGGCCAGCCATCGCGACGAACATATCCTGAAACCGCTCGGCGAGCTTGGGATCGTACGTAAACCAGCTCTGGACCAACGATTCGGGCGAGACCTTGTCGATGTTGCTCAAGACCTGCTGCTGTAGCTTGTCCATCACCGCCGTCTGCATCGGCGACACATCGGGCAATCCAAAGAACTGGCGGGCCTCGAGGGGGGTGCAGTCGATTTCGATGTTAACTTTCATATCCCCTCCGGATGAGATTCGAGCGGCCTGCCGGTAGTATCGCCGCGAGTTGTGGTGCGACGCAAGCGACCTGATGTCGGCGGCGGGACGCCGGCTTCCGCCATCGGCGGGTATGGTCAATCAAATTGCTCGCACCTGCGTCCATCCGCCGACCAATGCTGGTCAGCATTGCTGCACAGCGGTGCAAGTTGGCGCGTTCCTTGCTGGAATGACGCTTGCACGGGTCGAGAACTCTGGGCAACATGGATTGATCGGCCGGCCGAACAAATCAAAAATCACCGGCACGGCGGTGTGGAGAGGGTCAAGAATGTCAGTAGGTCGAAGTCTGTTTGCGGCGGCGCTCGCCGGTACGGTTGCGTTGACGGTCTCGCCGGCGTTGAGCCAGACGTTGCGCTATGCCAACCAGGGCGACCTGAAGTCGCTTGATCCCTATACCCTCAACGAGAGCACCACCCATGCCCATCTCGGTCATGTCTATCAAGGCCTGACTGCGCGGGACAAGGACCTCAAGATCATTCCGGCACTGGCGGAAAGCTGGGAAACTCCGGAGCCGACCCGCTGGCGCTTCCATTTGCGCAAGGGCGTGAAATTCCACAACGGCGATCCCTTCACCGCCGACGATGTGCTGTTCTCCGCCGATCGGGTCCGCAAGAAGGGGTCCAATATGCAGACCCGCCTTGCGGCCGACGTCAAGGTCGTGAAGGTCGACGACTACACCGTCGATTTCGTCCTGCCCTCGCCCAATCCCATCCTGCATTCGTCGTGGGATGTCTGGTACATCATGGACAAGAAATGGGCCGAGGAGAACAATGTCGTCGATCCGACGCCGGTGGCGGCGACCACGCCGAGCTACGCCTCGCTGCACGAGAATGGCACCGGCCCCTTCATCATCGAAAGCCACCAGCCCGGCGTGAAGACGGTGTTCAAAGCCAACCCCAATTACTGGGGCAAGATGGAAGGTAACCTGAAGGAGATCATCTTCACCCCGATCGCCTCCGATGCCACCCGCGTCGCCGCGCTGCTCTCGGGCGAAGTCGATGTCATCGAGCCGGTGCCGATCCAGGATATTTCCCGCGTCGATTCCAGCCCGAATGCACAGGTGCTGAAAGGGCCGGAGCTACGCACCATCTTCATCGGCTTCGACCAGACCCGCGACGAGTTGCTCTACTCCAACGTCAAGGGCAAGAACCCGTTCAAGGACGTCCGTGTCCGCGAGGCCTTCTACAAGGCGATTGATATCGAGCTGATCAAGACGCGCGTCATGCGTGGACTGTCGACGCCGTCAGCTCTGATGATCGCGCCGGAATTGTTTGTGCTGTCCAAGGAGTTCACGCGGCCGAAATTCGACCCTGATGGCGCCAAGAAGCTTCTGACCGCGGCCGGTTACCCTGACGGCTTCGAGGTCACCATGGATTGCCCGAACGATCGTTACGTCAACGACGCCGCGATCTGCCAGGCCGTCGTCGGCATGCTCGCCCGCATCGGCGTCAAGATCAATCTCTTGGCGCAGCCGAAGGCGCAATACTTCGCCAAGGTGCTCAAGCAAGGCGGCTACCAGACCTCGTTCTACCTCTTGGGCTGGACGCCGAGCACGATGGATTCCCACAACGTGCTCTATGACATCATGGGTTGCCGCGACGATGCGAAATCCTCGCGCGGCGAGGCCAACCTCGGCGGCTACTGCAACAAGGAGTTCGACGCCATCACCGACAAGGTGCTGGTCGAAACCGACACTGCCAAGCGCAACCAGTTGATCAAGCAGGCCTACGAAATCGCCAACAAGGACTGGGCCTACATCCCGCTGCACCAGCAGGCTCTGGCCTGGGGCGTATCGAAAAAGGTCAACCTGCCGCAGCGTGCCGACAATCTCGTCATGTTCCACTGGGCAACCAAGAAGGAATAGCGTCAGTTGAACACGAGGTCCCGGCAGCGTCAGACTTCCGGGACCTTTCCTTTTCCGGCCGACAAGGACGTCGGCCGTACGCACACCCAAGGAAAGTGGAAGGCATGCTCGCTTTCACGCTTCGCCGCGCCGTTCAGGCCATCGGCGTCATGTTCGCCGTCGGCATCATCGCCTTCTCGATGTTCCGCTTCGCCGGCGACCCCGTCAACCAGATCGTCTCGATCGACACGTCGGCGGCCGAACGCGAAGTCGTGCGCAAGTCGCTCGGCCTGGACGATCCCGTGCCGTTGCAATTCGTGCGCTACTTCGCCGATGCCGCGCAGTTCAAGTTCGGCGTCTCCTATCAGTTCCGCCAGCCGGTCTCGACGCTGTTGATGGAGCGCATGCCGGCGACGCTGGAACTTGCGATCTGCGCGACCGTCTTTGCCATGGTGCTCGGCATCCTGATGGGCGTCTATTCGGCGCTCAGGCGGGATACCGTGCTCGCCAAATTATTCCAGGCGGTTTCACTGATCGGCATCTCGCTGCCAACTTTCCTGATCGGCATTCTTCTGATCTATCTGTTCGCGGTGACATTGGGCTGGCTGCCCTCCTTCGGCCGCGGCGAGGTGGTCAAGCTTGGCTGGTGGACCACGGGCCTGCTCACGCTGTCGGGCCTGAAGGCGCTGATCATGCCCGCGATCACGCTCGGCCTGTTCCAGATGACCCTGATCATGCGGCTGGTGCGCGCGGAGATGCTGGAAGTGCTGCGGACCGACTATATCCGCTTCGCCCGCGCGAGGGGGCTGACCACCCGTGCCATTCATTTCGGCCACGCGCTGAAGAACACGCTGATTCCCGTGATCACGGTCGCCGGACTTCAGTTTGGCTCGGTTATTGCCTTTTCGATCATCACCGAAACCGTGTTCCAATGGCCGGGCATGGGACTTCTGTTCGTGCAGGCCGTGCAAAATGTCGATATCCCGATCATGGCCGCCTACCTGCTGATGGTCTCGCTGATTTTCGTCACTATCAATTTGGTGGTCGACATCCTCTACACCGTGGTCGATCCGCGCTTGCGCTCGACCGTCGGTCGCGCCGCATAAGGCAGCCTGCATGTCCGACGCAGTCGTCTCCAATTCCGACAAGCCGAGCGCGCAGCCGATGCATGCCGCCCACAGCTGGTTCAGTCGCGCGCTCGACAGCGACCTCTTTTATTCGTTCCGGCGCTCCAAGCTCACCATGGTGGCGGCGGCCATCACGGTCTTGTTCTTCCTGCTTGCGATCTTTGCCTCCTGGCTCGCGGTGCAGAACCCGTTCGATCCGGCGCAACTGCAATTGATGAATTCGCGGATTTCACCGCTGTGGACCGCGGACGGCCAGAGCCCGTTCCTGCTCGGCACCGACGAGCAGGGTCGCGACGTGTTCTCCGCCATTCTCTACGGGATGCGCATCTCGCTCGCTGTCGGCGTGGCCGGCGTGATCTTCGCCGGCGCGCTCGGCATCGCGCTCGGCCTGATCGCCGGCTATTTCGGCGGCGCGGTCGACGGCGTGATCATGCGGATCGCTGACGTGCAGCTCACCTTTCCCGCCATCCTGATTGCGCTGCTGGTCAATGGCATCGCGAAATCGATCCTGGGCAACCGCCTGGATGCCAACAGCATGTTGGTGGTGCTGGTGATCTCGATCGGCCTGAGCTTCTGGGTGGGCTATGCCCGCACGGTGCGCGGTTCCGTCATGGTCGAAAAGAACAAGGACTATGTCGCCGCCGCGCAGCTGATCGGCCTGCCCGCGCCAAAGATCATGCTGCGGCATGTGCTGCCGAACACGATGGGCCCGATCCTGGTCATCGCCACCATCAACCTCGCGCTGGCCATCATCACCGAGGCGACGCTGTCCTTCCTCGGCGTCGGCCTGCCCGACACCATGCCCTCGCTGGGGACGCTGATCCGGATCGGCAACAACTACCTGTTCGCCGGCGAATGGTGGATCGTCGCCTTCCCCGGGCTTGCGTTGGCAGCGCTGATCCTCTCGATCAACCTGCTCGGCGACTGGCTGCGCGACGCGCTGAACCCGAAGCTCAGATGAGTACGGCTCCGCCCATGACCGAACCTGTTCTCTCCGTGCGTAATCTTCATGTGGAGTTCGCCTCCCGCCGCGGCACGCTGCGCGCCATCGACGGCGTCTCCTTCGACATCGCCAAGGGCGAGGTGCTCGGCGTGGTCGGCGAATCCGGCGCCGGCAAGTCCGTCACCGGCCTCTCGGTGATCGGCCTGATCGATCCGCCCGGCCGCATCGCCGGCGGCGAGATTCATCTCGCGGGCCTGCGCATCGACAATCTGCCACCGGAGGAGATGCGCCGCATCCGGGGCAAGCGCATCGGCATGATCTTCCAGGATCCCCTCACCTCGCTCAATCCGCTCTACCGGGTCGGCGACCAGATCGTGGAGACGATCCGGACCCACCTCAATCTCTCCGAACAAGCGGCGCGCCGCCGCGCCATCGACCTCTTGGCCGAAGTCGGCATTCCCGCGCCGGAAAAGCGCATCGACGGCTATCCCCACGAATTCTCCGGCGGCATGCGCCAGCGCGTGGTGATTGCGCTGGCGATCTGCGCCGAGCCGGAACTGATCATCGCAGACGAGCCGACCACCGCGCTCGATGTCTCCGTGCAGGCGCAGATCATCTCCCTGATCAAGCGGCTCGGGCGCGACCACGGCACCGCCGTGATGCTGGTGACCCACGACATGGGCGTGATCGCGGAGACGTCGGACCGGGTCGCGGTGATGTATGCCGGCCGTATCGCCGAGATCGGTCCGGTGCAGGATGTCGTGAAGAATCCGCTGCACCCCTACGCCAGGGGGCTGATGGGCGCGATCCCGACGCTGGCCGGAGACGACAAGCGTCTCGTGCAGATACCCGGCTCCATGCCGCGCCTGTCGGCGATTCCGCCGGGTTGCTCGTTCAATCCGCGCTGCGCCTTCGCCTTCGACCGCTGCCGGGTGGAACGGCCGGAGCCGCTCCCACGTGGCGCGCAGTCGGTTGCCTGCCACCTCTATGACAATGTGCCGGCGGAGAGCGCGGCATGAGTGCTCCCTTCGTCCAGGCCACCAATCTGCGCCGCGTCTTCGACGTCTCGAAGCCATGGCTCAACCGCGTGCTCGAAGGCGGGCATCTCGAATATCTCAAGGCGGTCGATCACGTTACCTTCGAGATCAGGAAGGGCGAGACGTTCGCCCTGGTCGGCGAATCCGGTTCCGGCAAGACGACCGTCGCGCGTATGGTCGTCGGCCTGTTGCCGCCGAGCTCCGGCGATGTGCTGATCGACGGCGTGTCGATGACCGATCCGCGACAGGCGTCGGCGCGGCGGAAGCTACGCCGCCGCATCCAAATGATCTTCCAGGACCCCTATGCGAGCCTGAACCCTCGCTTCCGGGTCGACGCCATCATCTCCGAGCCGATCCGCGCCTTCGACCTGATCCAGGGTGAGCGCGACATCCAGGCCCGCGTCGGCGAGCTGCTCAGCCTCGTCGGTCTGCATCCAGACGACCGGCTGAAATTTCCGCACGAATTCTCCGGCGGCCAGCGCCAGCGCATCGCGATCGCGCGCGCGCTCGCATCGGACGCCGAGTTCATCGTCTGCGACGAGCCGACCTCGGCGCTCGACGTGTCCGTGCAGGCGCAGATCCTGAACCTGATGCGCGATCTCCAGGACAAGTTCGGCCTGACCTACATGTTCATCAGCCACAACCTCGCCGTGGTCCGCCACATGGCGAGCCGGGTCGGCGTGATGTATCTCGGCCGCATCGTCGAGATCGCGGAAGGACGCGAGCTGTTCGCCCGTCCGCGCATGCCCTACACCAAGATGCTGCTGGGTGCTGTGCCAGATCTCGCCATGAGCGGCCGCCAGCGCGTTCCGGTGAAAGGCGAGATCCCGAACCCGATCCATCCCCCCTCCGGCTGCGCCTTCAACCCGCGCTGTCCGCTGGCGTTCGATCTCTGTCGCAAGGACACGCCGGAACTGATCGACGGCGTCGCCTGCCACGCGGTCAACACCGCGCCGGTCCCGGCGTGACGCGCGCGTGCCATGCAGCCTGCGCATTTGGCGGCGGCGTGGCCCTGTGATCAATTGCGCGCGTCGCAAATGAGGTAGCCCATGGCCAGCAAAATCAATCCCGATCCGTTCACGACGAGGCCGGAGATCGAAGGCACCTTCGGGGTCGTCGCCACCACGCATTGGATTGCGACCGCCGTTGGCATGGGCATCCTGGAGAAGGGCGGCAACGCCTTCGACGCCGGTGTCGCCACCGCCTTCACGCTCCAGGTGGTCGAGCCGCATCTGAACGGCCCCGGCGGCGACGTGCCTGTCATCGTCCATGACGTCAAGCGCGGCCGCACCGAAGTGATCTGCGGCCAGGGCCCGGCACCGGCGCGCGCCACCATCGCGCACTACAAGAGCGAAGGCCTCGACATGGTGCCTGGCACCGGTCTGCTCGCCGCCTGCGTTCCCGGCACCTTCGAATCCTGGATGATGCTGCTGCGCGACTACGGCACGATGCGTGTGCGCGATGTGCTGGAGCCCGCGATCTCCTATGCGCGTGACGGCTATCCGCTGGTCGAGCGCGCCTGCGCCACGATCCAGACCGTCGAGCAGCTATTCCGCAAGCACTGGCCGACATCGGCGGCCGTGTACCTGCCGAATGGCGAGGTGCCGACGCCCGGAACGCTGTTCACCAACAAGACGCTGGCTACGACCTACTCCCGCATTCTCAGCGAAGCCGAGAGCGGCGGCGGCGGCCGCGACGCCGAGATCGAGCGCGCGCGAAAAGCCTGGTCGCAAGGTTTCGTTGCGGAAGCCATCGACAAATTCTGCCGCACCCAGGAGGTCATGGACGTCAGCGGCTCGCCGCATCGCGGCGTCCTCTCGGCCGACGACATGGCGCGCTGGCAGCCGACGATCGAGGCGCCGCTCACCTACGATTATGGCCGCTACACCGTCTGCAAGGCCGGCGTCTGGAGCCAGGGCCCGGTGACGCTCCAGCAGCTCGCTCTGTTGAAAGGCTTTGCGCTCGACGGGCTCGATCCGACCGGGCCGGAGTTCATCCATCTCCAGATCGAATGCGCCAAGCTGGCATTCGCCGACCGCGAAAAATTCTACGGCGACCCCAAATTCAACGAGATCCCGATCACGACGTTGCTGTCGGATGCCTATAATGACGAGCGCCGCAAGCTCGTCACCGAAAAGGCCTCGCTCGACTTCCGCCCCGGCTCGGTCGAGGGCTTTGGCGGCGTGGTCAAGCTTCGCCGCGCCGAGGGCCAGCGCGAGGCGGTCGGCGCGCTCGGGGCCGGCGAGCCGACCGTGGGCCGCTTCGGCGAAGTGCGCGGCGACACCGTGCATTTCGACATCATCGACAAGGCCGGCAACATGGTGTCCTCGACGCCGTCGGGCGGATGGCTGCAATCCTCGCCGATCATTCCCGAGCTCGGCTTTTGTCTCGGCAGCCGCGCGCAGATGTTCTGGCTCGAGGAGGACCATCCTGCCGCGCTCGCGCCGGGCAAGCGGCCGCGCACCACGCTGTCGCCGACCATGGCGCTGCGCGATGGCGAGCCGTATCTGGCCTGGGGCTCGCCCGGCGGCGATCAGCAGGACCAGTGGATCACGCAGTTCTTCCTGCGCCACGTCCATTGCAACCTCAATCTCCAGGAGGCGATCGACGCGCCGGCCTGGCACTCCGAGCATTTTCCGATCTCGTTCTGGCCGCGCACCGCGCGCCCGGGCGTGCTCGTGGTCGAGAACCGCGTGCCGAAGGCCACGATCGAGAACCTTCGCGAGCGCGGGCACGTCGTCGAGGTCGGTCCCGACTGGTCGGAAGGCCGCCTCACCGCGGCCTCGCGCGTCGGCGTGCGCCGGCGCGCAGCCGCAAATCCCCGCGGCATGCAGGGCTACGCCACAGGACGCTGATGGGCACAAAATGACCTGGTCGATCATCGCGCGCGATCCTGCCACCGGCCAGTTCGGCATTGCCGTCGCGACCCGGTTCTTCGCCGTCGGCGCGCGCGTACCTTTCATTGCGGCTGGACTCGGGGCAATCGCCACGCAGGCCTTGGTCAATCCCTATTACGGCATCGACGGCGTCAAGCTGCTGCGCGAAGGCCTCAATGCACACGACATCATTGCCGCGCTGCTCGCTGCCGACGACGGCCGCGAAAGTCGCCAGATCCACATCATGGATGCGAGCGGCGAGATCGCCGCGCATACCGGGTGCGATTGTATCGACTGGTGCGGGCACATCGCGGGCAGCGGCTTCTCCATCGCCGGCAACATGCTTGCGGGCGCCGACGTGCTCGACGAGACCGCAAAGACCTACATCGCCAACGACAGCCTGCCCTTCCCGCGCCGTCTGCTCGCGGCCATGCGCGCCGGCGAAGCCGCCGGCGGTGACAAGCGGGGCAAGCAGTCGGCGGCGCTGCTGATCCATGGCGAGGAGGAATGGCCGGCGTTGGACATTCGCGCCGACGATCATCCCGATCCGCTCGGGGAGCTCGAACGGCTCGAGCGGGTCAGCCAGGAGCTCTGGGTGCACTTCCGCGCCTCCATGCCGACACGGCAGAACCCGGCCGGCAACACCGATCGCAGCGTCATCGACGCCAGCATCAAAGCAGCCCGCGCAAGACAGTCATGAGCGCCAGTCCCCTCATCGAGATCACGGATCTGCGCATTCGCTTCCACGGCGACGATGGCCGTGTCACCCACGCGGTCGACTGCGTCGATCTCAGCGTCGCCAATGGCGCCACGCTCGGCCTCGTCGGCGAATCCGGCTGCGGCAAGAGCGTGACGTCGCTGGCGATCATGGGCTTGCTGCCGAAGCAAAGCGCGGAGATATCGGGTACGATCCGCTTCGAGGGGTTCGACCTGCTGAGCACCCCGGACCAGACCCTGCGCGACCTCCGCGGCAACCGTCTGGCGATGATCTTCCAGGAGCCGATGACCTCGCTCAACCCGAGCCTGACCATCGGCGACCAGATCATCGAGACGATCTTGCGCCATCGCGGCGGTTCGCGGCGCAGTGCGCGCGAGCGGACGATCGAGCTTCTGCGCCGCGTCCACATCCCCTCACCCGAGCGACGGATCGACGAATATCCGCACAAGCTCTCCGGCGGCATGCGCCAGCGCGTGATGATCGCGATGGCGCTGGCCTGCGATCCGCGCCTCTTGATTGCTGACGAGCCCACCACGGCGCTCGATGTCACCTTGCAGGCCCAGATTCTGGAGCTGATGCGGGAGTTGAAGGCGGCGAGCGGTGCCGCCATCATTCTGATCACGCATGATCTCGGCGTCGTCGCCGAGGTCTGCGACGAGGTCGCGGTGATGTATGCCGGCGAGATCGTCGAGCGCGCGCCGGTGGACGAATTGTTCTCGGCACCTCAGCATCCCTACACCGTCGGCCTGCTCGGCTCGATCCCGCGCCTCGACCATCGCGCCGAGGAGCTCGCGACGATCGAAGGCATGGTGCCGAACATGGCGCAGCCGCCCGCCGGCTGTCGCTTCGCCGCGCGCTGTCCGTTCGTGCTGGATGCCTGCACCAAGGCGCCGCCGCCATTGATCGAAGTCAGCCCCGGCCACCTGTCGCGCTGCATCCGCGCGCCGCTTGAACGTCTGGTGTCGTGATGGCACTGCTCGAGGTCGAAGGGCTGGTCAAGCATTTCGTCGCCGAACGCTCGCTGTTCGGCCGCGCTCGGGCGCACGTCAAGGCGGTCGATGGCGTCAGCTTCTCGCTCGAAGCCGGCAAGACGCTGGCCCTGGTCGGCGAATCCGGTTGCGGCAAATCCACCGTCAGTCGCCTGGTGCTGCGGCTGATCGAGCCGGATGCAGGTACGGTACGCTTTGACGGCCGTGATCTTCTCTCCCTGGACGCCAATGCACTCCGCGCCTTCCGCCGCGAAGCCCAAATCATCTTCCAGGACCCCTACGCCTCGCTCAATCCGCGCATGACGGTCGGCCAGATCCTGACCGAGCCGCTGGCGCTACACGATCTCGTGCCTCCCGCACAGCGGCGCGAGCGGGTCACCGAACTGCTGCGGCTGGTCGGGCTGGAGCCGCGGCTGGCGCAGCGCTATCCGCATGAATTCTCCGGCGGTCAGCGCCAGCGCATTGCCATCGCCCGTGCGCTCGCGGTCGAGCCGAAGCTGATCATCTGCGACGAGCCGGTCTCGGCGCTGGACGTCTCGATCCGCTCGCAGATCCTTAATCTGCTGCGCGAGCTCCAGGACCGGCTCGGCCTCGCCTACATCTTCGTCTCGCATGACCTCGCCGTGGTCAAGCACATCGCCGACCACGTGGCGGTGATGAATCTCGGCCAGATCGTCGAGACGGCGGAGGCCGACGCGCTCTTCGCAGCACCGCGCCATCCCTATAGCCGGGCGCTGTTGTCCGCGATCCCCCTGCCACAGCCGAAAGCGAAGCGAACGACGGTCCTATTGGCGGGCGAGATCCCTAGCGCGCTCAACCCGCCGGCCGGCTGCCGCTTCCATACGCGCTGCCCCTTCGTTATCGAGCGCTGTCGTACCGAGGCGCCGGAGCTCGTGGCCGACCGCGCGGGCCACGCCGCCGCCTGTCACCGTGTAAGCGAGCTGCCGTCTGCCGACGCCATCCTGCCGGCGGCCGGCGGGTTTTCGCCGGCACTTGCAAAATTGGTCGCGGCCTTCAGCCAAAAGACGGAAGGCGAAGCCGTCTCCGGGGTTGGTATACAAGACACCGCGCCCACAACGACGTAGTCGAAGCAATGGGGACTGTCCGATGAAGATGTTTCGCCGGGCCGCAACGGCCACCGCCTTCCTGCTGTCGGTCGTAACAGCACAAGCCCAAACCACGCTGCGCATCGGTCTTGCCGAGGATCCCGACATCCTCGATCCATCGATGGCACGCACCTATGTCGGCCGCATCGTGTTCTCCGCGTTCTGCGACAAGCTGTTCGACATCGACGAGAAGCTTAACATCGTGCCGCAGCTCGCGCTGTCCAGCGAAACGGCCGATGACGGCAAAGCGCTCGTCATCAAGCTCCGCCCCGGCGTGAAATTTCACGACGGCGAGCCGTTCGATGCCGAGGCCGCCAAGTTCTCGCTGGAGCGCCACCTGACCTTCCCGGGCTCCTTCCGCAAGCCGGAGCTGGCCTCGGTCGACCACATCGACGTCGTCGATCCCCTCACCATCAAGCTGGTGCTGAAGTCGCCGTTCTCGCCGCTGCTCGCGCAGCTCACCGATCGTGCCGGCATGATGGTGTCGCCGAAGGCGGCCAAGGAAGCCGGCGACAAGTTCGGCCTGCGTCCGGTCTGCGCCGGTCCCTACAAATTCGTCGAGCGCGTGCAGCAGGACCGCATCGTGTTCGAGAAGTTCGCCGACTACTGGAACAAGGACAACGTCTTCATCGACCGCATCGTGTTCCAGCCGATCGTCGATGCCACGGTGCGGCTCGCAAACCTGAAGTCCGGCGGCCTCGACCTGATCGAGCGGGTGCTCGCCACCGACCTCAAGGAGGTTCGCGCGGATTCGCGGCTGAAGGTCGCGACCGCCATCGAGCTGGGCTATCAGGGGGTCACCCTCAACATCGGCAAGGACAAGGCCAAAGGGCCGCTCAGCCAATCCGCCAAGGTGCGACAGGCGCTCGATCTCGCCATCGACCGCGAAGCGATCAACCAGGTCGTGTTCAACGGCGAGTTTCAGGTTGGCAATCAATGGGTCAATCCTGATCATCCGTATTATCAGAAATCCCTTCCGGTCCGTCCCCGCAATGTCGAGAAAGCCAAGGCGCTGCTGAAGGAAGCCGGTGTGACGCCGCCGGTCAGCGTCGACTTCCTGGTGCCGAAGGGCGCCGAGACGGAGACGCCGGCGCAGGTGATCCAGTCGATGGCGGCCGAAGCCGGCTTCGACATGAAGATTCGCCTCACCGAATTCGCGACCGGACTGAAGCAGGCGGAGGCCGGAGACTACCAGGCTTACCTGCTCGCCTGGAGCGGCCGCGTCGATCCCGACGGCAACACCTACGTCTTCCTCCACAGCGGCGCGCCGCAGAACTACGGCGCGTGGAACAATGCACAGGCCGACAAGGCGCTGGAGGATGCGCGAGCGGTGACCGATTCCACCAAGCGCAAGGCCAGTTACGAAGCTCTGGCGAAACTGGTCCGGGAGGAAGAGCCGCTCCTTTACCTCTACCATCGCCGCATCATCATCGCGCACACGACCAAGCTCGAAGGTTACAGGCAGATGCCCGACGGCCTCGTGCGCGTGGTCGGCCTCAAGCTGAAGTGACGCCGAAGGGATGCTGAACTTCCTCGCCCGCCGCCTTGTCCAGATCGTGCCGACACTGTTCTTCGTGTCGGTGTTGATCTTCTCGCTGCAGCAATTGCTGCCGGGCGATCCCGCGCTGGTGATGGCGGGCGAAGAGCGCGATCCTGCGGTGATCGAGCAGATCCGGCATCAGTACCGGCTCGATCAGCCGATTCCCGTGCAGTATGCCTACTGGATCAAGGGCGTCCTGTCGGGCGATTTCGGCGAGTCGCTGCGCAACAAGATGCCGGTGCGCGAGCTGATCGCACAGAAGCTGCCGGTGACGCTACAGCTCGGCTCGATGGCGATCCTGATCGCGTTCTGCATCGGCATTCCCGCCGGCATCGTCGCGGCCGTGAAGAAAGGCACTGTCTGGGACTACGGCGCCAATTTCTTCGCGCTGTGGGGCATCTCCACGCCGAATTTCTGGCTCGGCATCATGCTGATCTTCCTGTTCTCGATCGAGCTCGGCTGGCTGCCGGCCTCGGGCTATGTGCCGCTCACCGAAAACTGGCGCGCGAGCCTGGCGGCCACCATCATGCCCGCCTTCGTGCTCGGCAACGCGATTGCCGCGATCCTGATGCGGCATACGCGCAGCGCCATGCTGCAGGTGCTGGAGAGCGACTATGTCCGCACCGCGCGCGCCAAGGGACTGTCGGAACGCTCGGTCATCCTCAAGCACGCGATGCGCAACGCACTGACGCCCATCATCACGCTCGGCGCGCTCGAGCTCGGCACACTGCTGTCGGGCGCGGTGCTGACCGAGCAGATCTTCTCCATCCCCGGCTTCGGCAAGCTGATCGTGGATGCCGTGTTCAACCGCGACTATGCGGTCGTGCAGGGCGTGGTGCTGGTGACGGCCACGGTCTACATCACGCTGAATCTCGTTGCGGACGTCGCCTATATCCTCGTCAATCCGCGGCTACGGGGCTAGTGCCATGACCGACACGGCGCTGGCCAGTTCCGTCACGCAAGCTCACGAGCCGGACAGCCCGGCACGCCGCGCCCGGCGGCGTCTGTTCAAGCGCAAGGCCGCTGTATTTGGCCTCATCGTGATCATCGCGTTCATTCTTCTTGCGGTGCTTGCACCCGTCGTCGTTCCCTATGATCCCGTCGCGACGAGCTGGAGCCTGGTGCGCAAGCCGCCGACCGCCGCGCACTGGTTCGGCACCGACGAGCTCGGCCGCGACGTCCTGAGCCGCGTGGTTTACGGCGCGCGCGCCTCGCTGCTCGCCGGTCTGATCTCGGTCGCCATCGCGCTCGGCATCGGCCTGCCGCTGGGCCTCGTCGCCGGCTATCGCGGCGGTTTCACCGATGCGCTGATCAGCCGGATCACCGACGCGATGCTCGCCTGCCCGTTCCTGATCCTGGCGATTGCGCTGGCGGCATTCCTCGGCCCCAGTCTCGGCAACGCCATGATCGCGATCGGCATCTCCGCAACGCCAATCTTCATCCGCCTGACCCGCGGCCAGGTGCTGAGCGTCAAGGCCGAGGACTATGTCGAGGCCGCGCGCGCGCTCGGCAATCCGCCGTGGCGGATCGCGTTCTCACACATCCTGCCGAACATCCTGCCGGCGCTGCTGGTGCAGGCGACGCTGTCGATCGCCGCGGCCATCATCGCCGAAGCCGCGTTGTCCTTCCTCGGCCTCGGCCAGCAACCGCCGGCACCGTCATGGGGCAGCATGCTCAATGCCGCGCAGCGCTTCCTGACCCAGGCGCCCTGGATGGCGATCTGGCCGGGCCTTGCGATCTTCCTGGTGGTGCTGTCGCTGAACCTGCTCGGCGACGGCCTGCGCGACGCACTCGACCCGCGCCAGCGCTGAGTTTGGATCAACGTTGCCGCCCTACACCTCTCCCCGTCGGGGAGAGGTCGGATTGCACCTGGCGATGCCACGCATCGTCCAATGCAATCCGGGTGAGGGGCCGCAGCATTCAGTGAGACTGAAACCCCTCACCCGGATCGCATCTTTGATGCGATCCGACCTCTCCCTACGGGAGAGGTGAAGATCACCAGCCGATAGACCTCAAATCACCACCTCCCGCATCACGCGGCGGCAATCCATCTCATATTCGAGATCGACCACGGGAGGCCGGGCAAAATGCCAGGTCAGGCCGGAGCGCAGCGCGCCGCGACGGACCAGCTCGTCGACCAGCGCGTGGTGGAAGTCGTGCACCGAATAAGCCTGCACGCCGGTCGTGTCCTTCCAGCCGAAGCCGAAGGCCGCCATGCGGTTCTCCATCTGCGAGGTCGTGGTGAAGCGCACCTTCTCCCGCAGCCCTTCCGGGCTGAGATCGCGGTAGCGCACCGTGCGCTCGACATAGGTGCCGCTGCCTTCGCGTGCCTCGGCGCCACCGGCGATCACGAAGCTCGGCGCTTTCGCCGTCGTCGGGCGCGTGAAGGAGAACGCGTAGAATGACGGCTCGGACGGCGGATCGATCTCGGGGCAGACATTGCTGCGTGCCACCGGATTGGTGGTGCCGTCGAAGATGCCCCATTCCGACAGCGTCTTCACATAGTGCAGGTTGAACGCCCGAAAACCTTCCTCGCTGAAAGCCGCCGGCGAGCGCAATTCGCAGGCACAGAATGCCGTCAGCGGCCGCCCGGCCTGCTGGATGAACTTCGCCGCCAGCGCAAATCCTTCCGCAAGCGGCACCAGGCGGTCGAACCGAACGCGCTCGATCTCGTAGCCATCATCTGCGGCGGCACCCGCCGAGTACTGGAACACGGACGGAATGAAACGATAATTGCCGGCAGAGAACTCACGGATCATGACGGACTCCTATTCCAGTTGCATGCGAATGCCCTTGGCGCCGTTGAGCAGGCGTCTTAGGTGAAAGCCGGCCAAGGGATCGTCGGCGTGCATGCCGACCAGCGCGGCAAAGGCAGGCATGGCGGCGGCATCGCCTGCCTCCATCTTGGCAAAAGCCTCGGCATACAGCGCCGTCTCCGGCGCATCGAATTTGGCCTGCGGCAGCGGTTCGAACGCGCGCAGCGGCTCGCTGCGCCCTCGCAGCATCAGCTCGCCTATGGGGCGACCTTGAAAATTCTCAGCCGACTTGGCGACGCTGGCGCTGACGCAAATGTGCGTTCCCAGATGCTTGTTGGCAGCCTCCAGCCGCGCCGCGATATTGATCGTGTCGCCGTAAGCGGTGTAGTCGAAGAAGCGATTGCCGCCGAAATTGCCGACCAGCGCCGGGCCCGCATGCACGCCGATCCGGGTCGTCCCGAAATTCACACCCCTCGCTCTCCAACGCGCCGAGAAGTCCTCCGCCCAGGCGTCGAGATCATGGGCGCAGGCGACCGCACGCGTCGCATAATCCGGCTGGTCCCCCGGCGCATTGAAGAGCACCTGGATCGCATCGCCGATGATTTTCGTGACCGTCCCCTCATGCGCGAAGACGATCTCGGTCATGCCGCCGACATATTCATTGAGGAGCTCGCCGAGCATCTGGGGCGCCGCGCTCTCCACCAGCGACGTGAAGCCGGTGATGTCGGTGAAGATGGTCGCGACCTCGCGCCACTGCACGTCCATGCCGTCGCCGGCGACATCCGCCGCCAGGCGCCTGGCGATCTCCGGCGAGAAGAAGCGCGACAGCGACGCATGGGCGCGCTCGGCCTCCAGCTGGCGCCGCCGCACCTCGCGCAGCATCTCGACATGGCGAATGGTTTTATCGATCGTGGCTTCCAAATCGGCGAAATCGATCGGCTTGGTGAGGAAGTCGAATGCGCCGCGATTCATGGCGGTGCGGATGTTGCTCATGTCGCCATAGGCGGAGACGATAATGGTCGACTTCTTGTCCTCGGCCTCCTGGAGCTTCGCCAGCAGCGACAGTCCGTCCATCCTGGGCATGTTGATGTCGGAGACCACCATGTCGACATGCGGATTCTGCTCGAGCGATTGCAGCGCCTCGAGGCCGTCGCGCGCGAACATGATATCGATGCGCCCCTCCCGGATCTGCCTGCGGAATTTTTGCAGGATCAGCGCCTCGAGGTCCGGCTCGTCATCGACGAAGAGGATGGTCGCAGTCATGCGGCTTGCTCGAGCCTCGTGTCGATCTCCTGCCGCAGCAGTGCAAAGTCGATCGGCTTGGTCAGGAGCCCGACGGCGCCGCGCTCGATCGCCTTGCGGCGCGTTTCGGCGTCGCCATAGGCAGTGATCATGATGACGGGAACGTCCGGATGCGCGGCACGTACCTTCGGCAGCATGTCGAGCCCGCTCATGCCGGGCATGTTGATGTCCGATAGAATCAGGATCAGCGAGGGATCGCGAACCTCGGCGGCGCGCTTGAGTGCATCGGGCGCAGAGGACGCAAATTCCATCTGGAAGCGTCCCGCGCGCAGCTCGCGCCGGAACTGCTGCCGGAACAGCGCCTCGACGTCGGGCTCGTCATCGACGACCAGGATGTAAACGTTCAAGTCTCGTCTCCAGTAGTTCCGCCTGCCGCCATCGTGCGCGGCAGTGTGATGATGAATTCGGTGAATACACCGGGCTCGGTGTTCACGTCGATCGTGCCGCCGTGCTGTTTCACGACGATGTCATGGCTCATGGAAAGGCCGAGCCCGGTGCCCTCGCCGGCCGGCTTGGTGGTGAAGAAGGGATTGAACATCTTCTGCTTCACCTCGAGCGGAATCCCGGTGCCGTTATCGCGGATCCGGATCTCGACCCTGTCGCCGAGGTTCTTCGTTGCCGCGCGCAAGGTCGGCTCGAACGCCTCGCCCGCGCTCTCCTTGCGCTTGGCGGTGGCATAGAAGCCGTTGGAGATCAGGTTGAGAAAGACGCGTGTGATCTCTTGCGGATAGATATCGACCATGCCGGCGGCCGGATCGAGCTCGCGCTGCAGCGTGACGTTGAAGGCCGGCCTTTCGGCGCGCGCGCCGTGGTAGGCCAGATTGAGGCTCTCCTCCACGACTGCATTGATATCCACCGCGCGATGCTCGCCGGAGCCCTCCCGCGAATGCAGCAGCATGTTCCTGACGATGGAATCAGCGCGCTTGCCGTGCTGCACCACCTTCTCGAGATTGGCCCTGAGCATGCCGGTCAGTTCGTCGACCTCCTCCTTCGTCTTGCCATCGAGCGCGGCCGACTGCAGGGTCTCCTTAAGCTCGTCGATCAGCTCGGTCGAAACCGCGGAGAAGTTGTTGACGAAATTGAGCGGGTTCTTGATCTCGTGGGCGATGCCCGCCGTGAGCTGGCCGAGGGAGGCGAGCTTCTCGGTCTGGATCAGGCGGTCCTGGGCAGCGCGGAGGTCGTCGAGCGACTGCGACAACTCTCTGGTACGCTCCTGGACCTCCTCGAACAATCGGACATTCTCGATCGCGATAAGGGCCTGGTCTGCGAAGGTCGTGGCGAGTTCGATCTGCTTCGCGCTGAACGGCCGCACCTCGTGTCGTGTCAGAACGAATACCCCGATCGGTATCCCCTCTCGAAGCAGGGGCACACCCAGCATCGTACGCACGTTGGCGCGCCTTCGGGCGGACGAGGGCGCATATTCCGGGTCGGCCTGCACATCCGGGACATGAACCGTCTTACCGTCGAGCAGCGTGCGGCCGACCACACTTCCGCGTTCAGGTACGGACGCGAATGTCCGAAGCTTGTTTTCCTGTTCTGCGTCGAGTCCGCAGCTTGCCGCCAAATAGAAAACGCCATCGTTGGGCCGGAAAATCGTCCCCTCGTCCGCGTCACACAAGCGAGCTGCCGAGCCAACAAGCGTGTTCAGCACGGCTTGCAGGTCGAACGCCGAACGGCTGATGACTTTCAACACGTCGGCGGTCGCAGTCTGCTGCTGCAGGGACTCGCTCAATTCCGCTGTGCGCCGTTCGACCTTGTTTTCGAGGTCGGCATAAGATTCCTGCAAGCGCGCGCCCATCTCGTTGAACTGGTTGGCGAGACCTTCGAGCTCGTCGCCGGTTTTGATCGAGATGCGCTGGGAGAAGTCGCCGCCGCCGATGCGCTCTGCGCCGCTGCGCAGCGCCTGGATCGGCCCAACCATGCGGCGCGCGAGAAAGATCCCCGCAAGCACCGCGAAAATCGAAGCCGCCAGCAGCACGATCGCGAGCCGCTGCAACGAGGCATAAAGTGCGGCGTAGGCCTCTTCGACAGGAAGCTCTACGAACATGGTCCAGCCCAGCGGCGCGATCGGGGCCGATGCGGTCAACACCTTCTGCCCCTGAATATTGCGCGCTTCGGGAAGCGCGTCGGAGGTGGGGCCACTGCCGGCCTGCGCGGCGCGCACTTGCGCGAGACCCGACATGTCGGTGTTGCGTAGGACCAGGCTGATATCGGGATGCGCGATCAGACGCCCCTCGGGGCCAACCACATAGGCATGCCCGTGCTCGCCGACCTTGATTTGCGACACGACGTCCCAGATCAGCTTGAGATTGACCTCGGCGATGCTGACGCCGGCATCTTTGCGCGCGCCGCCCAGCGCCAACGTCATGTAGGGCTCGGACTCCCGGCGGAAATAGACCGGCCCGTAATAGATTTTGTGTGCGAGCGCCTCGGTGAATTTCGGATCGCTCGACAGGTCGATCCCGCTGTCGACAGAGTTCATCGCCAGCCGCGAGACCCGCAACCGCTCCCTGCCGGTCGAATCCACCTGGGCGAGCTCGGTGACGGCAGGCACTTGGCGGAGCAGCCGCAGCGCGTCGAAGCGGCGCTGCTCGATCGAGCCTACCGACCAGGGCAATTGCGTGGTCCAGCCGAGCTGGCTCTCGATCTCCTTGACGAACTGGCCGATCTTGGCCGCGGCCGCCTCGGCCTGCTCGTGCTGGACCCGGATCAGCGAGGCCTTGTGCTCACGGTAATAGAAGAAGACCTCGAACAGGCCGTTGGCGAGCAGCGCGACGGCGACCACGGCCACGAACAGCGCGACATATTTGGTGAACAGCCGGGTCCTGATCCCGCGGCCCGCCGCTTCGCCGGACGCGCCCTCCCCCGGCGCCGCGCTCGGCAGCGTCCTCTCTTGCGGGGTGTCGGGATGGAGGGAAAGGCTCATCCCTCGGAACCTAGCAAGAAGACCGGACCTTGTCTCTCGCAAGCGCGGGAACGGACTCTTGCTGGAGCCGAGAACGAAAAAGGGCGGCAATGGAGGTTAACCCATTGCCGCCCTCTGGATTCGCTCGGATGGGCCTCAGGTCGGCCGCAGGGCCTTGTCGGAGCCGAGGTCGAGGTCGGCCACCTGCTTGTTCCGCTCCGAATCGGCCGCCGCGCGATGGTCGGTCGCCAGCACCACATAGACCGCCGGCAGCACGAACAGCGTGAACAGCGTGCCGATCGACATGCCGGCGACGACGACCAGACCGATCGAGAAGCGGCTGGCCGCGCCCGCGCCGGTCGCGGTCAGGAGCGGGATCAGGCCCGTCACCATCGCGGCCGTGGTCATCAGGATCGGCCGCAGGCGGATGCGGGCCGACATCTCGATGGCCGAGCGGCGGTCGAGCCGCTCGTTGACCTGGAGCTCGTTGGCGAACTCCACCATCAGGATGCCGTGCTTGGTGATCAGGCCGACCAGGGTGAGCAGGCCGACCTGGGTGTAGATGTTCATCGTCGCCGCGCCGAAGAACAGCGGGATCAGCGCACCGACGATCGCCATCGGCACCGAGATCATAATCACCAGCGGGTCGCGCAGACTCTCGAACTGCGCCGCCAGCACCAGGAAGATGATGATCAGCGCGAAGCCGAAGGTGATCGCGAGCTGGTTGCCTTCCTGCACGTATTGCCTGCTATCGGCCAGATAGTCGTGGCTGAAGCCTTGCGGCAACTTCTTGGCCTCGCCTTCGAGGAAGTCGACCGCCGCACCAACGGTCACGCCGGGCATCGGCACGGCCGAGAACGTCGCCGAATTGAGCTGATTATAGTGCGTCAGCGAATTCGGGTCGGTCTTGGTCTCGATCGACACCACCGTCGACAGCGGGAGCTGCTGGCCGGTGTTGGTCGTCACATAGTAGCCGCCGAGCGATTCCGGCGACAGACGCTTGCCGCGTGGCACCTGCGGGATCACCTGGTAGGAGCGGCCCTCGAGGTTGAAGCGGTTGATGTAGTTGCCGCCAAGCAGCACCGCGAGCGTAGAGCCGAGGTTCTGCATGTTGACGCCGAGGTCCTGCGCCTTGGTACGGTCGATCGTGACCTTCACGTTCGGCTGGTTGAAGTTAAGATCGCTGTCGGAGACGATGAACATGCCGCTCTTGCGTGCGGCGTCCTTCAGCTTCTCCATTTGCTCATAGACCGTCTGGAATCCGGCGGTGGAGTTGATCACCATCTGGATCGGGAGACCGCCCGGCCCGCCCGGCAGCGGTGGCAGGTTGAAGGCGAAAGCCTGCACGCCCTCGATCTTGGAGAGCTCGGCCTGCACCAGCGGTTTCAGCTGGATCGACGAACGTTTGCGCTCGTCCCAGGGCTTCAAGAGCATGCCGGCGATGCCGCCCTGCGGGCCGTTGATGCCGTTCAGCACGAAACGCAGATCGGTCTCGGGGAATTTCTGGAATTCCTTGTCGAGCTTTTCGCCATAGAAATCGACATAGTCGATGTTGGCGTATTTCGGCGCCTTGGTCACCGCGAACACGATGCCCTGATCTTCCTCCGGCGCCAGCTCCTTCGAGGTGTGCATGTAGAGGAAGCCGACCAGGCCGAGGATCGTCACCGCGAACAGGCCGGTGATGGCCTTGTAGTCGAGCGAGCGATCGAGCTTGCGCCCGTACCACCGCGTGATCGCACCGAACACCCGGTTCACGAGCTTGGCGAAGCGGCCTTCTTCGGTGTTCTTCAGCAGCACCGAGCACATCATCGGCGACAGCGTAAGCGCGATCACGCCCGATACGATCACCGAGCCCGCCAGGGTGAACGCGAATTCGCGGAACAGCGAACCGGTGAGACCGCCAAGGAAGCCGATCGGAGCGTACACGGCCGCGAGCGTGATGGTCATCGAGATGACGGGGCCGACGATTTCGCGCGCGCCTTGCAGCGACGCCTGAACCGGCGTCTTGCCCTCCTCAAGGTGGCGGTGGATGTTCTCCACCACGACGATGGCGTCGTCAACCACGAGGCCGATCGCGAGCACCATCGCGAGCAGGGTCAGGAGGTTGAAGCTAAAGCCCAGCGCCAGCATCAGGGTGCAGACGCCGATCATCGATAGTGGGATCGTGACGACGGGAATGATGACCGAGCGGAGCGAGGCGAGGAACAGGAAGATGACCACGATCACGATGATCACGGCTTCACCCAACGTCTTCTCCACCTCGTCGATCGAGGATTGGATGAACTTGGTCGAGTCGTAGGCGACCTTCATCTTCATCGACGGGGGCAGATTGCGTTCGAGCTCAGGGAACAGCGCGCGCACGCCCTTGACCAGCGTCAGCGGGTTGCCCTGCGGCGTTGCTTGCACGCCGATGAAGATCGCATGCTCGCCGTTGAAGGCGACACTCGCGTCGGTGCTTTGGGCCGCAAGTTCGACGGTGGCGATGTCCTCCATCCGCACGAAGCCGCCGTCCTTGGCCTTGACAATCATCTTCTTGAACTGGTTGACGTCGGTCAGGCCCGTATTCGTCGAGACGTTCGAGACGATGAGATAGCCCTTGGCCTGGCCCGCCGCAGACTGGAAGTTGTTGGCAGTGATCGCGGCGGCGACGTCGGCCGGTGACACATTGCGGCCGGCCATCTTCACGGGATCAAGCCACAGCCGCATCGCGAAGGTCTGACCACCAAGAATGTCGGCCGAGGCCACGCCGTCGACGGTCGACAGCACCGGCTGCACCACGCGCGTCAGATAATCCGAGATCGCCGAGCCCGATAGCTCCTCGGACGAGAAGCCGAGATACATCACGGCCGTGGTCTGGCCCGTGGTCTTGGTGACGATCGGGTCGTTGGATTCCTTCGGAATCAGGTATTTGACCGAGTTGGTCTTGGCCAGCACCTCGGTGAGCGCCTGGTTCGGATCGAAGTTCAGCTTGATGTAGACCTGGATCGTCGAGGTGCCGAGCACCGAGGACGAGGTGATGTAGTCGACGCCCTCGGCGGAAGCGACCGCCTGCTCGATCGGCGTCGTGATGAAGCCCTGGATCAGGTCCGCGGATGCGCCGGGATAGACGGTCGTGATGTTGATGACCGTGTTCGATAGCTTGGGATATTGCCGGATCGGCAGCACCATCGCCGCGCGCAAGCCGATCAGCAGGATCAGCAGGCTAACAACGACCGACAGGACCGGTCGCTTGATGAAAATGTCGGTAAAGGCCATCGCGGCGATCTCGATTTCTATGTCTCAAGAAACGTGATCCGGCCGAGCCGGATCACGTGAATGTATTTGTCAGTAGCGCGGCGGCTGCGCCGGGATTGCCGGGGCCGGATCGGTCGAGATCGACACCGGCGCGCCCGATTGCAGCTTGAGCTGGCCGACCGCGACAACCTTGTCGCCCGCTTTCAGACCCTTGATGATCTCGACGCGGCCTTCGACCCGATTGCCGGTCTGCACGAAGGTACGTACCGCGGAGAGGCTGGTCTTGCCGTCCTGTTCCTTCTTCTCGGTGATCACGAACACCGAGTCGCCGTACAGCGTGTAGTCGACCGCCGTCTCCGGCACGGTGATCACGGCCGGCTTGTCCGGCAGCACCACCGTCGTGGTCACGAACATGCCCGGCTTCAGGATCCTCTCCGGATTGGCAATCGTCGCCTGCACGCGGATGTTGCGGGTGTCGGTCGAGATTTGCGGCTCGATCGTGGTGATCTTGCCCTCGAAGGTGCGCCCCGGATAGGCGTCGACCTTCAACCGCACGACCTGTCCAACCTTAAGGCTGCCGGAATCCTTTTCCGTCACCGTGAAGTTGGCCCACAGCTCCGACAAATCAGTCAGCGACACGATCGCGGTGCCGGCCGTCAGATACTGGCCGACCTCGACCTTGCGCATGCCGAGATCGCCGGAGAACGGCGCGCGCACCAGCTTCTGGGAGATTAGCGCCTCGGTCTTGGCGATGCCCGCCTGCGCCTGGTCGTAGTTGGCCTGCGCCTGGTCGACGGTCGCCTGCGGGCCAAACTGACGCGAGGCCAGCTGCTTGGCGCGGTCGAGCGACAGCTGGGCGACGGTCGCCTGCGCCTTGTAGTTGGCGAGATCGCCCTGCTCGGGCGTGTCGAACAGCTGCACCAGCGGCGTGCCGGCTTCGACACGCGTGCCCGGCTCGAACTTGATCTCGGTGACGCGACCGTTGACGTCGGCGGAGACGTCGACCTGGTGCACGGCGGCAAGGCCGCCGACCGCGGTGAGCAGGTTCGGCACCACTTCGGACTTCGCCTCGGCGGCGCTGACGGCGACCGGCGGCGGCTTGTTGTTGGCGAAGAACTGCTTGATCATCTGGCCACGGAAATAATTGAACCAGACGAGGCCACCGACGAGCACGGCCAGAAGCGTGCCGACGATGATGAACCAGCGCACCGGCCTGACCGGACGCTTCGGCGCTTTGTCGATCGGTTCGCCCGAAATCTTGTGTTCGGCTACGATGTTCATGTCATGCACTTTCTGCAATTGCCGTCTTGCCGGCACCGGCCGCCTGATTGTGGCCCAGATGCGAAGCAATTGCGGCGTCGTTAAGTCCGATACCCCTCAGGAGAAACTCACAGAGCTGCCGCTCCAGATCGTTTGCCTTGCCGTATGCAAGACAGGGCGCGGCCGGCAGCCTGGTCAGCGCCGCGGTCATCACCGAATGATGCGCGAACCAGAACAGGTTGAGCGGATCGCCAGTGCACGGCCGCGCGTCCCCGGCCGCAATCGCGCGCTCGAGCGACGTGACGAAGACAGCCCCGATCAGCGTCTCGATCTTGGCGTAAAGCAAACGGGCGAATTCACCATCATCCAAATGGCTCGTGGCCATCAACCGCAGGCGCTGCGCCTCTTCCTGGTCGGGCCCGTCCGCGATCGCGAGGAAATGCTGGACCATGCCGCGGATCAGCTCGACCAGGGTAGCCGTCGATGGCTCCCGTTCGAGCAAGTCCATCAGGGCCGGATCGGCCTCGCATTCGTCGCTCAGGATCTCGGCGTAGAGCGCCGCCTTGGACGGGAAATGCTTGAACAGCAGCGCCTCGGAAATGGCAGCGGCGGCCGCCACGCTCTTGGTCGTGGTGCCGTTATAGCCGTGTCGGGCAAAGCAGCGTTTCGCGGCACCGAGGATCAATTGACGCCTCAGGTCGCTCGTCATACGCAATGAGCTCATGTTAGTGAGTAAGCACTCACCCACGCAGAAGTCAAGCAATATGTTGCATCGCAACCTCTAGATTCAGTAGAAACTGGCTAGAGTACACGGCGCACGAGCAGGATGGGGCGCCGGGCAAGGCTGGTCCTAGATCGGCTGGAAGCCCAGGTCGCGACGGATCCGGTTGACGATGTAGGTCCCATCCCGGGTCGGCAAGATCCGCTCGACGCTCGCGCTGTCGATCTTCACATTGGCAAAGCGGGGGCCCACGGAGACGTCGTGGACGGCCTTTGCGAGGGCCTCGACCTCGGCCATGGTCGTGACGGCCCGGCTGTCCTCGATGCCGCAGGCCCTGGCGATGCCGACGAGGTCGGCGGCCGCGGAGGTGTGGCTGGTCTGGCCGCCGGTCTCGCCATAGGCCTCGTTGTCGAGCACGACGATGGAGAGATTGGCCGGCTTTTGCAGGCCGATGGTGGCGAGGCTGCCCATACCCATCAGCATCTCGCCATCGCCGGTGATGACCAGCACCGGCAGCTTTGGCTGCGCCAGTGCGAGCCCGAGCCCGATCATCGCAGCGCCACCCATGCCGCCCCAGAGATAGAAGTTGCGCGCATGGTCGCCGGCCGCGCACATGTCGTTGGTGGCGGCACCTAAGCCGCCGATCGCAACGACATCCTTGCGGTCCGCGAGCAGCGTGGACACCACCTGGCGGCGGTCGAGGAGATTGGCCTTGCTCATTTGGTGAAAACCTTGGCGCCGATCAGGCGCTGCGACAACAGGACGGCGGTGGGGGTGAGCGCGTTGTAGGCCTGCGCTGCGGCCGCCTCCAACACGGCCGGCACCTCGGCCGCGTTCGAGGCGCGCAGCACCTTGACCCCGGAGAGCTCGAACACGCCCTGCGTGGTCGATCCCATCGGCACCTGCCACGGATTGAACTCGCCCCACTCGCCGCGCATGGTGACGAGCGTGAGGAAGGGAAAGCGCAGGATCGGGATCAGCGACAGCATGTTGATGCAATTGCCGACGCCGCTCGACTGCATCAGCAACACGCCGCGCTGTCCGCCCGCCCAGGCGCCAGCGAGAAGTGCCACGCCCTCCTCCTCCGTCGTCAGCGCAATGCCGCGCATCGTGGAGGAGGCCAGCACGCGCTGGATCAGCTTCGAGTGACCGGCGTCGGGCACGTACGGCACCTGCCGGACGTCGAAGCGCTGCAATGTCGCGAAAATATCGTCGGGCCAATTCGGGGCCGTGTCGGGAGCGTCAGCGCGCGCGTGCATTTTCCTGTCCGGTCGGCTAGCAAAGACGGCGCGACTGTAGACGCATGCGTGCGTCGATCAGAACAACAAAAACGGCATATCGGCTTTAACCGGCGAGTATAACGGGATGAACGCAGATGCGAAGGAGCTGGCGGCAAGCTTCGATCTCGAGAAGCTGACGCCTGAGTTCTACGACAACCCTTATCCGACCTATCGTGCACTGCGGGAGAACGAGCCGGTCAAGCGCCTGCCGAACGGCACCGTGTTCCTGACCCGCTATGACGATCTCGTCACCACCTACAAGAACACCAAATCGTTCAGCTCGGACAAGAAGCGCGAGTTCGCGCCGAAATACGGCGACAGCCTGCTCTACGAGCACCACACCACGAGCCTCGTCTTCAACGATCCGCCCTCCCACACCCGCGTGCGCCGCCTGATCATGGGCGCGCTGTCGCCGCGCGCCATCGCCGGAATGGAGGGCGACCTCATCAAGCTGGTCGACGGCCTGCTCGACGCCATCGCTGCCAAAGGGTCTTGCGAGCTGATCGAGGACTTTGCCGCCTCCATTCCGATCGAGGTGATCGGCAATCTGCTCGACGTGCCTCACGAGGAACGCGCGCCGCTGCGCGACTGGTCGCTGGCGATCCTGGGCGCGCTCGAACCGGTGGTGTCGCCCGAAGCGGCGGCGCGCGGCAACAAGGCGGTACAGGACTTCCTCGCCTATCTCGAGACGCTGGTCGCGCGCCGGCGCCAAAAGCCCGGCAATCCCGAGCGCGACGTGCTGACGCGCCTGATCCAAGGAGAAGGGAGCGGCGAGGAGAACGGCGAGCGGCTGACCGAGAAGGAGCTGCTGCACAATTGCATCTTCCTGCTCAATGCCGGTCACGAGACCACCACCAACCTGATCGGCAACGGCCTCGTCGCGCTGCATCGGAACCCGGATCAGAAGCAGCGCCTGATCGACAACCCCGACATGATCAAGACCGCCGTGGAGGAGATGCTGCGCTACGAGAGCTCCAATCAGCTCGGCAACCGCATGACGACCGAACGGGTCGAACTCGGCGGCGTCGTGCTCGAGGCCGGCACGTCGGTGACGCTGTGTATTGGGGCGGCCAACCGCGACCCCGCGCAGTTTCCGGACCCCGAACGCTTCGACATCGCGCGCACGCCGAACCGGCACCTCGCCTTCGCCACCGGCGCGCATCAATGCGCGGGCATGGCCCTCGCGCGGCTGGAAGGCGCGATCGCGATCTCGCGCTTCCTGGCGCGATTCCCGAACTATGCCGTGAGCGGGCAGCCGGTGCGGGGCGGACGGGTCCGGTTTCGCGGCTTTTTGAGTGTGCCTTGCACGATCGGGTGAGGCCTCCAAACAAAAATGACGAAAACAACCCCATGCACAGTAGAGCCTGGGTCGGCGAACCATGCCCTGATGCTCCGCAGAACTACCGGACATTTAAGGAAAATCAGGCCGCGGCACGCAATCGGGCGCACGAAGGCTTCCAAGGCGGCAGGCTGATCCCCAGATCAAGCTGAAGGCCGCCGGTGCCGTCGGTTGACGCCCCCGCGTGCAGCAATGGAGTGACGGCAGATGAGCGCGTCGGTCATTGATTTCATCGCAACGGAAGCACGCTTTGGCGCCCGTAATTACGAGCCGATCGGGGTCGTCCTGTCGCGCGGCGAAGGTGTCTGGGTCTGGGATACCGAAGGCAACCGTTATCTCGATTGCCTTTCAGCCTATTCGGCGGTCAGCCAGGGCCACTGCCACCCCAAGATCCTGGCGGCGATGGTCGAACAGGCGCACAGGCTGACGCTCACCTCGCGCGCCTTCCACAACGACCAGCTCGCCTTGTTCTACGAGGAGATCGCGGCGCTCACCGGCTCCCACAAGGTGCTGCCGATGAACAGCGGCGCCGAGGCGGTCGAAAGCGCGATCAAGTCGGTCCGCAAATGGGGCTATGAGGTGAAGGGCGTGCCGGACGGCCAGGCCGAAATCATCGTCTGTGCCAACAATTTCCACGGACGCACGCTGGGCATCGTCGGCTTTTCAACCGACCCCGAGACGCGCACACATTTCGGTCCGTTCGCGCCTGGCTTCAGGATCATCCCGTTCGGCGACGCCGCGACGCTGGAAGAGGCCATCACGCCAAACACCGTCGCCTTCCTGGTCGAGCCGATCCAGGGCGAAGCCGGTGTCGTCATTCCTCCAGCCGGCTATTTCACTGAGGTGCGGGAGCTCTGCACCGCCAATAACGTGATGCTGGTGCTCGACGAGATCCAGACCGGGCTCGGCCGCACCGGCAAGCTGCTCGCCGAACAGCACGAGGGAATCGAGGCGGACGTGACGCAGCTCGGCAAGGCCTTGTCCGGCGGCTTCTATCCGGTGTCGGCCGTGCTCTCGAACAACGACGTGCTCGGCACATTGAGACCCGGGCAGCATGGCTCGACCTTTGGCGGCAATCCGCTTGCCTGCGCGGTGGCGCGCGCGGCGATCCGCGTGCTGGTCGAGGAAGGCATGATCGACAACGCGGCCGGGCAGGGCGCGCGCTTTCTGGAAGGCTTGAAGGACATTCGTGCCAATACGATCCGCGAGGTGCGCGGACGCGGCTTGATGCTGGCGGTCGAGCTGCATCCCGAGGCCGGGCGCGCACGCCGCTACTGCGAGGCGCTTCAGGCCAAGGGCATCCTCGCCAAGGATACCCATGAGCACACGATCCGCATCGCCCCGCCGCTGGTGATCACCAGCGACCAGGTCGACTGGGCGCTGGAGCGGCTCGCCACCACCCTGACGCAGGATTTCTCTTGAGGCTGCCTGCGTCGGAAGATCGCAATGGCTGAAGCGGCCAACAACGAACGATTTCGCCAGCTGCGCGTTGAAATGTTGTGGGCGATTACGAGCTGGGAGCTGCAATCATGCTTCCGCGTGGCTTTTGCTTTACGGCTGTTTTAGTTGGTGTCTCGATGCTGTCGGCGAGCCTCAGTGCGTTCGCCCAAGGACCCGGCCAGGGACACGGAAGGGGCGGACCACCCGGTGCGGGCGCAGCGCCGGCAGCTCGGCCAGCAGCACCACCGGCCATGGCCCGTCCGGCGGCGCCAGCCATGGCGCGTCCCGCCGCGCCGGCATTCCATCCCCCGGCCATGTCGCAACGACCGGCCATGCCGCAACATTCGGCGCCGCATATCGCCTCACCGCCATCGCGCCCGACCCCGCATTTCGCTGCACCGCCGTCCCGCCCGACACCACATTTCGCTGCACCACCGTCGCGGGCGGCCCCGCACGTGGCGGCTCCGCGGCCTGAAATCCATCGGGCGCCGGCAGCAGTGCAGCGTCCGGCCATGGCACCCCAGCGGACGCCGCATATCGCAGCCCCCTCACGCCCCAGCGCGCCGGCGGCCGCGAGCGAGCGGCTGTCGCGGCGGGATCAGATCGAACAGCGCGCGCAACAGCGCCAGCAGCAGATCCAGCAGCGCCAGCAGGTGGTGCAGCAGCAGCAGCGCGAGATGCTGTCGCGCCAGAGCACAGAACGGCAGAGCCGCATCGATCGCATGCAGCAGCGCGTCCAGCAACTGCAGTCGCAGAAGCCGGAAGGCCTGCGGGCGCAACGCGCGCAGGAGCGGATGCTGCAGACGCAGAACCGGCTGCTGCAGCGCGAACAGCGCTTGCAGCAAAGTGATCAGGCGCGCCTGCAGCGGTTGGGACCTGAGCCGACGACGGTTGGGCGAGCCGCCACGGCCGCCGCTGTGCAGGCTGCCGAGCGCGGGCGGTTTGCGGAGCGCTTCCGTGAGCAGGCCGCTCCGCAGACCCAAGCCGCCCTCCTCACCCGCCAGAGCGGCTGGGCTCCCCGGCAGGCCTGGCGTCACCGTCATCCCGCGGTATTCGTGGCGTGGCTTGGGCCGGTGTTCTGGCCATACGCTTACTCCGACATTTTTGACTACACGTTCTGGTCCTATGCTTATGAGCCCGGCTATTGGGCGTACGCGTATGACGACTTCGTCGACACCGTGTTCTGGGGCGGTGACGGCCCCTATTCCGCCTTTGCCAGCACCAACCCGTATGATTATCCGCAAGCTGGCGGCGGCGGCCGCGCCCGGCCGCGCGCCAGCGTGAGCCCGCAAACGCTACAGCAATTGTGCGGCACGCCGGACAAGGGCGTGACAGCTTGGCCGCTTGCCGATATCGCGAAAGCAGTGCAGCCGACGCCGGAGCAACGCGCGCTGCTCGACGAGTTGAAGACTGCGGCGGCCGACGCTGCCGGTGTGTTCAAGGATTCCTGCGCGGAGACTTATGCACTGACGCCGCCTGGCCGCTTGCGCGCGATGATGAACCGCATCAGCGCGACGCTGGAAGCCGTCAAGATCGTGCGACCGGCACTGGAGAAGTTCTACAACTCGCTCAGTGACGAACAGCAGGCCCGCTTCAACGCGCTCGGCCCCAATGTCGGCGACCGCTCGTCACAGCAGCAGCAAGCCAGTGCCGAGGGCTGCGGTGATCCCAAGTCCAGCCTGACCCAGTTGCCGATCCAGAGGATCGAGGCCGTGCTCCACCCCGCAGGCAAGCAGAAGGAGGCGCTCGACCGCCTCGGCGAAGCGACAGCGAAGGGCGTTCAGGACCTGCAGGCGGCCTGCCCGAACGATGTGCCCCTGACGCCGGTCGGACGGCTGGAGGCGATGCAGCACCGGCTCGAGGCCATGCTGACGGCCGCCAAGCTGGTCGAACCTGCACTGGACGAGTTCTACGCCACGCTGAGCAGCGAGCAGAAGGCGCGCTTCAACACGCTGCAACAGGTCGCAAGCCCGTGAGGGCAGCGTCGCGTTCTCGCGTTGCCATTTGCGCAGCGGTCGAACGAAACGGGGTGAGCGCGATGCGATTTGGATGAATCGTCATCGCGCTTTAGGTTGTTGTTTGCGCATGATCTTTCCGGAAAACCGCTTCGCACTTTTCCGGATCATGCCTTAGGGCATGTACTCATCAAGCGGCTGGCCGATGTCCGGTTGACCCCTAACAGCGGCCCAAGAGCGGACATTCTCCGAGGTCGCAGATGGCCCGGAGCCGGAGACCTCAAGTTCAGTTATGCTCCTGGATTTTTACCAACGGCCGTGAGGCAAGTGAGGTTTCGGCCGAGTTGCCTTCCTGATTCAGCTTGCTGAAGTCGCCGACCAGCCGCGAGCCGCAGCGGCAACGACCGCGAGCGTCGCCTTCGCGCCGTCGGCCTCGCCCTTTTCGAAGTCGCCTTCCGTCTGCGCCATCGCATTCGTGACGTGCGCGAAGCAGACGACGGGACGGCCGCTCGCCGCGCTGAAGGCATAGAGAGCAGCGGCTTCCATCTCGACGGCGAGTGTCCCCAGATCGCGCGCACGCGCGATCGCTGCTTCGGTTTCGCGGTAGGGCGCATCGGTCGTCCACGTCGCACCCCGATGCAGCGTGATGCCCGGCAGAGCCCGCCCGGCCTGCTCGACCCGCGCGAGAAGCGGCACGTCGGGTGCTTCGGCGAACGTGGAGCCGGGTAAATAGTGATAGCTCGTCCCTTCGTCGCGCAGGGCGCGGTCGATCAGGACGAAGTATGGCGTGGGTCCGATTGGGGTGATTTGTCCGGCGGACGTCACGCTGACCAGCAGCCGGCAGCCTGATGCGAAGAGCTGCTCGGCGACCAGGACGGCGAACGGAGCGCCGACGGCGCAGCCGACGATGCCGACCTCGCCGAGGCCGTCGAGATCGAAGGCAAGAAGTTCGGTGTGATAGCAGGCCCAACCTTCATGGGTACGGCCGGTGCCGGTCCGCTTGAGGTGACGGACAACATCACCGTCCGGATCGAGCACGCAGATTTCGGGGACAGCGAAGAGCGGCAACTGCCTCTGCCGACGCGCCTCCCTCAACAGGGCTTCGGGCCGAAACACCGAGGGCGCGTTGAGGTCCTTCAGGCCAACAATCGGCCACGCGGCTTCTGCGCGATAAGGCTTATCATCCATGATGCACCAGATCCGCTTGTCTTAAGCGACGGATTCGACCGGCAGGCCGGCGGCTTTCCATTCGGGATAGCCGTCCTCGAGCCGACGGACGCGATAGCCGCGCGTCCGGAGCGCTGCGACCGCTTCGAACGAAAGGACGCAATACGGACCGCGGCAATAGGCGATCACCTCACGGCCTTTCGGAAGTTCGCCGAGGCGTCGTTCCAGTTCGGCGAGCGGGATGTTGAGCGCGCCCGGCAGATGGCCAAGGGCGAACTCGTCTTCGGGACGGACATCAAGCACCGTGACCAGATCGTCGTGCAACCTTGCGACCAGGTCATCTCGCGAGACCGGTTCGAGCGCGTCGCGGGCCTGGAAGTAATCGGTCACGACGCGGCCGATCTCGGCGATATTCCGCTCGCCGACCCGGCCCAGGGCCTTCATCAGCGCGACCACTTCGGCCTCGCCGGCCAGGCGATAGAGAACGTGTTTACCGCGACGCTCCGTCTCGACCAGGCGCGCACGCCTGAGGATCTGCAGATGGCGGGAGGTGTTGGCGAACGACAGATGGGCGCGGGCCGACAGCTCCTCGACGCTGCGCACGCCCTGCGCGAGGTGCTCCAACAGCTCAAGCCGGTGCGGATGGCCCAATGCCTGCGCCACCTCGGCGAGGTTCTCATAGATCGCGTGTTTCGGTCCGGTACTTGACACGGCAGCCCTTGAATATATCATTCAGCAGATCGATTGAATGTTATTTAGCCGCTCTTAGAGAGGAGTGCAAGTCCATGATCCTGCGCCAGTTCTTGCATTGCGATCCCGTCGGCATCTCCTACCTCCTCGGCTGCGGCGGCAAGGCGGCCGGCGCGGTCGTCGATCCCGTCGGCGATATCCAGCCCTATCTGCAAGCCGCCGACAATGCCGGCATGCGCATTCACTTCGTCATCGATACGCATGTCCACGCCGATCACCTCTCGGCGGGCCAGGCTCTCGCCGATGCAGCGGGAGCGGCCTACGTGCTCTCGTCGGCAGCTTGTGTGTCGTTTCCGTTCAGGGGTGTGGGCGACGGCGACGTCCTTCCGCTCGGCAACGTCACGGCGACCGTTCTCCACACCCCGGGTCACACGCCCGAGCACATCTGCATTCTTGTGACTGACCGGACACGCGCCGACGAACCCTGGTTCGTCCTGACCGGCCATACCCTGATGGTCGGCGATCTCGGCCGGACCGAACTCGCCGCCAGCGCCGAAGAAGGCGCCAAGCAACTGTTCCGCAGCGTGCGCAAGCTGAAGGGCCTGCCTGATTACGTCGAGGTACTGCCCGGCGCCTATGCGGGTTCGGTCTGCGGTCGCCGGCTGAGCGGCAAGCCCTGGTCCACGATCGGCTTCGAGAGACGGCACAACCAGGCCTTCATGATTGAGGATGAAGCCGAGTTTGTCCGGTTCATGGTCGCCGAGATTCCGCCGGCGCCGCCGGAAGCCGCGGCCATCAGAGCCGTCAATTTCTGGCGTCAATGCCGCTGCGGCCTGATGCCATGAGCGAAGCGGTAGCCGCCCCGCAAGGCTCGCCTTCGGTCAGGTTGGGGCTGAAGGAAAACTGGCCGCAGTTCGCTCTGCTGGTCCTGATCAACGCCTTCGTGGGCGGCATGATCGGCATCGAGCGAACTGTCGTGCCGCTGATCGGCGCTGAGGAATTCAAGATCGGTTCGACGACGCTCGTTGTGTCCTTCATCGTGAGCTTCGGCGTCGTGAAGGCGTGCGCCAATCTGGTCTCCGGGCAACTAGCCGACGCCTGGGGTCGCAAGCGCGTTCTCATCCTCGGCTGGCTCGTCGGGCTGCCGGTGCCATTCATGATCATGTGGGCGCCGAGCTGGAAATGGGTCATCGCCGCCAACGCCCTTCTCGGCATCAATCAGGGTTTTGCCTGGTCGATGACCGTGATCATGAAGATCGATCTGGTCGGGCCGAGGTCGCGCGGTTTGGCCGTGGGCCTGAACGAGTTCGCCGGTTATCTGGCAGTGGGCGTGACCGCCTACCTCACCGGATATCTTGCGTCGGAGTACGGGCTGCGGCCGGCGCCTATCTACCTCGGCGTCGTGTACGCTATCCTAGGCTTCGCGCTCTCGGTCCTCTTAGTGCGCGACACGCGCGAGCATGTGCGGCTGGAGACGGCGGGCCACGGCCCGCAACCGGCTCCGATCAGCTTCCGGGAGATTTTTGTCCTCACGTCGTTCAGAGATCGCAACCTGTTCGCCGCATCGCAGGCCGGGCTGGTGAACAACCTCAATGACGGCATGAGCTGGGGCATTTTCCCGCTGTTTTTCGCCTCCTTCGGTCTGCCCGTCGATCGGATCGGCATATTGAAGGCCACCTATCCGGCGACGTGGGGCATCCTTCAGGTCGCCACGGGTCCTCTGTCCGACCGCTGGGGCCGCAAGGGCCTGATCGTAGCCGGCATGTGGGTACAGGCCGCGGGTTTGCTCCTGACTGGGGCGACCAGTCATTTCGAGTGGTGGCTCATCGGCAGCCTCCTGCTCGGACTTGGCACCGCCATGGTGTATCCGAGCTTGATCGCCGCTGTATCCGATGCCTCGCATCCAAGCTGGCGCGCGCGCTCGCTCAGCGTCTACCGCTTCTGGCGCGATCTCGGCTACGCGATCGGGGCGCTATCGGCCGGCATCATCGCGGATCGATTCGGACTTTCGGCGGCCATAATCTCGATCGCCCTCCTGACGTTCATTTCCGGCGCCGTCGTAGCGGTGTCGATGCGAGAACGCGCCGCGGACTCGATTGACCTCGCGCAAAAAGAGAGCTGGCCGGCGGAGTAGAGTCGGGTCTCTTCAACGATGGAGAAGCCCATGCAGAAGGTCTTGATCCAAGCGATCGCAGCTCTTTCCCTCATACCGGAAGCAGCTTGGGCACAGGCGCCGTCGAATACCGAACGCTACTACGGTTGGGGTCCGCACATGATGGGTTGGGGCGGAGGAGGATACGCCATGATCTTCGGTCCGCTGTTCATGATCCTGTTTCTCGCGGTTCTCGTTGCCCTCGCGGTTGTCCTTGCTCGCTGGCTGGGCGGCCCGTGGCCGGGGACATACCCACCGCACCAGTCTCCGCCCGCTCGGACACCGCTCGATATTCTCAAGGAGCGCTTTGCGCGCGGCGAGATCGACAAGGCCGAGTTCGAGGACCGGCGGCGCGTTCTCGGCGAATAAGTCGGCGCGTCTCCTCAATCTCCCTTAGTTGGAAAGGCAACGCCCGTGCACGTTTGCTGATACTGAACGACCCGCCCTAGGCTCCGAGCGGACCTACGATGGCCTACGCCTCGCCCGTGCCTGCACGATCAGACCATGGCTCGCGAGCCACGCCTTAGTCGTCCTGCTTCAAGGCTCGACGAGACCATGCATGTCCCTGCTGCGCACTCTCTGTGCGGGTGCAGCGACACGTAACGCAAACGACAGCCTCTTTTCTGACCTCACGCGGAAATCGTCTTCGGCCCAACATCATTCGTGTTTGTGATCGCGTTGCATTGTTGAAAGTAAGAAGACAACGCAAGATCGGCCAGATGATCCCAATATTCTGCTTCTGCGAGCAGCTTCCATTTGTTCATGCTGTTGTATGCGGCCTGTTGGCGGCACAGTGAGCTCATCGCACGCAAGCGTCGCACTTTCTCCACTGCGAACCTCCCTCCGCGCCTGCTTGTTTGCAAGCGCATTTGTGTTGTGAGAGCTTCGCAGAACGAATTGACGAGTGATAGTCCGGTGTTTGAGGGTGAATCGATGATAGCGCAATCGTCTGACTTTTCGCCGAAACACTCGTGTTAACTACACCACCGTCTTGTGCCGCGCGATGCAGGTGCGCAGCACCTCGTCCATCGGCTTGGCCCACCAGTCATTGGAGAAGATTTCGATCTCCGAATAGCCGGCAAAGCCCTGCGCTTCGACCGCTTGACGCACCGATTTGATGTCGATGACACCGTCCCCCATCATGCCGCGGTCGTTGAGGATGTCCTTGGTCGGCACCATCCAGTCGCAGACATGAAACGCGAGCAGGCGATCTTGGCCGGCGCGCGCGATCTGGCCCATCAGCTCCGGGTCCCACCAGATGTGATAGACGTCGAGCGCGACACCGAGCATGCCGCTGCGGCCGGGGTCGAGCCGGTCGCAGATGTCGAGCGCCTG
Organism: Bradyrhizobium sp. Rc2d; assembly: GCF_900099855.1. Lineage (NCBI taxonomy): Bacteria > Pseudomonadati > Pseudomonadota > Alphaproteobacteria > Hyphomicrobiales > Nitrobacteraceae > Bradyrhizobium > Bradyrhizobium sp. Rc2d. The sequence goes on from NZ_FNCU01000023.1 coordinate 98,641, forward strand.
CTTCGTGGTGTTCACGCAGGCGCGGTCGGCTGCATAGGCCGGATGCAACGGCTCGATCGCAAGCGGCAGGTTTGCCTGTCTGGCGTAGTCGAGCATCTCGGCGAGCGCTTCCTCGACCTGCCCGCGCGCTGCGGCGATATCCTTCGAGGCCTCGCTGCCCGGCCGCGAATATTGCGGCAGGCCGCCGACGACGAGCACGATGCAGGGCGCGCCGAGCGCCTTGGCTTCATCGACGCAGCGACGGTTGTCGTCACGAACTTCGCCCCGGCGCGACGCATCCGAAGTGAACATACCGCCGCGGCAATAGCCTGACAGATCAAGGCCGGCATCGCGCACCGCGCGTGCGGCACGGTCGAGACCGACGGCGGCGATCTGGTCGCGCCAGGGATCGATGGCGCGAATGCCGTGACGCGCACAGGCCTCGATGATCTCGACGAGGTCACCCTGCTTGCGGACCGTCGCCGTGTTCAGCGACAGCCAGCGGTGGTCGGACGAGAAATCACGCATCAGTCTTCCAGTCCGTGCGAGGCGAGCACCGTCTTCATCCGCCTCGTCGCCAGCTCCGGATTGGCGAGCAGGCCGGCCTGATCGGCAAGGCGAAACAGCTCGGCCAGATGCAACATCGAACGCGCACTCTCCTGCCCGCCGACCATGGTGAAGTGGTCCTGGTGGCCGTTGAGATACGCCATGAACACCACGCCGGTCTTATAGAACCGCGTCGGCGCCTTGAAGATGTAGCGCGACAGCGGCACCGTCGGTCCAAGCACGTCGTGGAAACCGGCGTCGTCGCCGGCTGCCAGCCGCGACAGCGCGTAGGAGGCTGCCGGCGCGATCGCATCGAAGATGCCGAGCAGCGCATGCGAAAAGCCTTGGCTATCGCCAGCGATCAGCTCCGCATAGTTGAAATCGTCGCCGGTGTACATCTTGATGCGCTTGTCGAGCCGCCGGCGCATATCGATCTCACGCTGCTTGTCGAGCAGCGAGACCTTGACGCCGTCGACCTTGGCGGCGTTGCCGTTGATGATGGCAACCGCGGTATCCATCGCCTTGTCGAGATCCTTGGTGCCCCAATATCCCGTCAGTGCCGGGTCGAACATGTCGCCGAGCCAGTGGATGATCACGGGCTCGCGGACTTGCGACAGCACGCGGTCATAGACTTTTGCGTAATCATCGGCGTTGCGGCCGAGTTTTGCGAGGGCCCGCGACGCCATCAGGATGATGCGGCCGCCGACCTTCTCGACTGCCGAGATCTGCTCCTCATAAGCGCGGATCACGTCGTCGAGGCTCTTGGCATCCTCGACTGCGAGGTGGTCCGTGCCGGCTCCGGAGAACACCAGCGCGTTGCGGCGCTTTGCGGCAGACACCGATCGCGTGATCAGCTCCAGCGAGGTCGGCCAGTCCAGCCCCATGCCGCGCTGCGCGGTGTCCATCGCTTCGGCGACGCCGAGACCGAGGTCCCAGACGTGCTCGCGGAATGCGATGGTCTTGTCCCAGTCGACAGCGACCGAAAGCCAGGGATCATTGTCCGCGAAGGGATCGGCCACCGTATGCACGGCCGAGAAGGCGATGCGGTTCAGCGGCCCTTCGAGCTTCGCCGGAAAGGTGCGTGAAGCCGCGAGCCGGTAGGTCTCGATCGAGCGATCGGCCTTCGGCAATTTTAGCGACAATGACGACATTGAAGGGACAGGCTTGGGCAGGACGGGCTTGTTCATGACTTCGAACCTCTCCCCGTCATTGCGAGGAGCGAAGCGACGAAGCAATCCAGACTTCCTCTGCGGAAAGACTCTGGATTGCTTCGCTTCGCTCGCAATGACGGCTTAGTAGACATCAGGGCTTATCCAATAGACGTCACGCCTTGATCGGGGCGACGTCGATCCAGCGCCGCTCCTTCCAGCTCTTCAGCGCGCATTCGGCGAGCTGCACGCCCTTGGCGCCTTCGAGCAGCGTGAACTTGTAGGGCGCATCCTCATAGACGTGACGGATGAACATCTCCCACTGCTCTTTGAAACCGTTGTCGTAGGTGACGTTGTCGGGCATCTTCTGCCAGTCGCCGTAGAAATCGTGCAGCCGCTTCTCGTCGGGATTCCACACCGGACGGGGCGTCGCCTGCCGCGCCTGGATCATGCAGTCGGTGAGCCCTGCGACCGCCGAGCCCAGCGTGCCATCGACCTGGAAGGTGACGAGGTCGTCGCGATAGACCCGCGTCACCCAGGACATGTTGATGTGGGCGATGACACCGCCCTTGAGCTGGAACGTCGCGTAAGCCGAGTCGTCCGCGGTCGCCTTGTATTTCTTGCCCTGCTCGTCGTAGCGCTCGGGAATGTCGGTGTTGCCGATGCAGCTCACACTCTCGACTTCTCCGAACAGGTTGTCGAGCACATAGCGCCAGTGGCAGACCATGTCCAAAATGATGCCGCCGCCGTCCTCGTCGCGGTAGTTCCAGGACGGCCGCTGCGCCTCCTGCCAGCCGCCTTCGAACACCCAATAGCCGAACTCGCCGCGCACCGAGAGGATGCGGCCGAAGAAGCCGGAGTCGCGCAGGAAAGCAATCTTCTTCAGGCCGGGCAGAAACAGCTTGTCCTGCACCGTGCCGTGCTTGACGCCCTTGGCGTTGGCGAGCTTCACGACCTCGACGGCCTCCTCGAAGTTCGTCGCGATCGGCTTCTCGCAATAGACGTGCTTGCCGGCATTGATCGCCTGGGTCAGAAGACCAGGGCGCGCCTGCGTGGTCGCGGCGTCGAAGAACATGGTGTCGTTCTTGTCGGCGAGCGCGGCATCCAGATCGGTGGTCCAGCGCGTGATGTTGTAGCGTTTGGCCAGAGCTTCGACCTTCTCGGCGCTGCGGCCGACCAGGATCGGATCGGGCATGACGCGGTCGCCGTTCTTCAGGCGGACGCCGCCCTGCTCGCGGATCGCGACGATCGAGCGGATCAGATGCTGGTTGAGCCCCATGCGGCCGGTAATGCCGTTCATGATGAGGCCGAGGCGCTGGGTGGTCATGACAATTGCTCCTGAAGTGATTTTGGCTGTTCGAGCGGGCGGAGCGCCGACCAGTCCGGATGGACCGAGGTGGCGAAGCCCGCAGCATGAAGCGATCCCGTCAGGAGATCGCCGTCGTGAATGGAGAGCCGGATGCCCTGCCCGGCATCGACATAGAGATCGGGATGCGCGGCCGCGAAGGCCGCCGCTTCAGCGGCCGGCGTTTCGCCAAAACCGTCGACATAGTGATGGCCGTTGCGCTCGGCGTGGGTGACGCCGATGAAGGCGCCGAGCGCGAGGTCCTGCTGCACGGCAAGGCCGGCCTGGCAGGTCAAATCCTCGCCGGTCACGAAGAAGGTCTCGCCTTCCGCGCTCCATTTCGCCGCGCGCGTGGCATTGACGATGGACTTGTAGAGGCCTTTGCAGGATTTCGATGAGATGCCGCGATAGCCGAGCGCCCGCGCTGCCGGGAAGGCGTCATAGGAATCATCCGCTTCGTCGATGATGAAGCCACGTGTGGCCAGCGAGCCCAGCGGCGACTGCCTTGTGATGTCGCGCGGCATCGGCTGCTCGACATAGAGCGGGCGCGTGGCGATCGGCCGCAACGCTGCATCATGATCGAGCCGAGCCATCAGCGCCTGCAACGCGGCGAGATCGGCGTATTGCTCGTTAGCATCGAGCGTCACCTTGTAGTCATGTCCCAGCGTCTCAAGCTCCTTGCCGATCCGCGCCAGCCGCGCCGCATCGGCCGCGGGATCGCCCGACAGCTTGAGCTTGAAATAGCGAGCACCGGCGTTCTCGCGTGGATCGGCAACACCGCCCTCACCTTCCACCGCATCATCAAGTCCGACGGTATGCCTGATGGCAACACGCTCCAGCCGCTTCCGGCCGGAGAGGAACGTCCTGATGTCCCTTTCGCTCAGGTCAGGCGAAAGCCGCGCATCGATGCCCGCGATGTTAGCGGCCATCCCGTCGAAAAAGCTGGTCCCGACAGCGCGCAGCAGCGCATCGAGGATCGCCTTGTCGATCTCGGCTGGACCATAAGCCGCTGCAAGCGCGGGAATGTTCTTCTTCGCACAAGTCGCAACCTGCGCACCGATGCACGCGGCATGCAGATCGAACGCCGTCAGATATCCAGTCCGCGCCAGATAAAGACCGCGTGCAATCTCCAGCGAGCGACGCAGGCCATCGACCGTCTGCGCCGGCGACAGCTCCGGGCGCTTGTCGAACCACTTTGGCACCAGCAGTTCCGCGCTGGCGCCGACCGCAACGCTCCTGCCCTCGACCTCGATCTCGACGCGCACGAACAGCTGCGGCGTCGCGTTGATGGTAATCGCGCCAAAGCGGAACGGCCGCGCAAACTGCACGGGACGTTCGAAGAAGGCGATGTCTCGCAACTTCAGGCGCGGCGCCATGGTGCTACTTGGCTCCGGAGGTGTGGCCGCGGGCGCGGTGCACCTCTCCCGCTTGCGGGAGAGGTCGGCGCGCAGCGCCGGGTGAGGGTTCTATCCTCTTGGGGAATCTTGCCAGCGGAGACACCCTCTCCCCAACCCTCCCCCGCAGGCGGGGGAGGGAGCGCACCGTCGCCGCGGTTGCAGCCCGACTCAATCGCATTGCCCTCAGTCCAATGCACCTTGCGAAAAGAAATGCTTGCGGATGCGCTGCACGAGCTCGGTGAACACTGGGTCAGCCATCACGTCGAGCGAGCGCGGGCGCGGCAGCGGCACGTCGTAGATCGCGGCGACCGCACCGGGACGCTCGGTCATAACCAGCACGCGGTCGGCGAGGAACACGGCCTCCGGAATCGAATGCGTGATCAGCAGCACCGTCTTCTTCGTCTCGCGCTGGATCCGCATCAGCTCGACGTTCATGCGTTCGCGCGTCAGCGCATCGAGTGCGCCGAACGGCTCGTCCATCAGCATGATCTTGGGATCGTGCACCAGCGCGCGGCAGATCGAGGCGCGCTGCTGCATGCCGCCGGAGAGCTGCCAAGGCAGCTTCTTCTCGAAGCCTTCGAGCCCGACCAGCTTCAGCAGCGACTTGGCGCGATCGAGATATTGCTGCCGCGGCAGCCGCTTCATGTCGATCGGCAGCATCACGTTGTTGAGGATGTTGCGCCAGGGCAGCAGCAACGCGTTCTGGAACACGATGCCGACATTGCCGTGCGGCTTCGTCACCTTCTCGCCCTCGACTAGGACCTCGCCCATGGTCGGCGGCAGCAATCCCGAGATCAGCTTGAGCAGCGTGGACTTGCCGCAGCCGCTTGGGCCGACCACAACGAAGAACTCGGCGTCATTGATGTGGAAATCGAGCGGCTGCAGCGACGGCACATCGCCGTCGCGCGTCCGGTAGGTCTTGGACACGCCGGACAGTTTGATGCCCGACGCATCGCCGGCAGCCCGTTCGCTCACCAGTCTCAGATGCGCGGCCGGCTGGACGGTTTCGCTCATTACGGTCGCTGATTTCACGAGCCACTCTTCGGCAGATAGTCGTTGGTGTAGAACGCCTTCGGGTTCTCCTTGGCCTTGGCGTCGAGGCCGCCATATTCGACCAGCAGATTGACGGTCTCGCTCATGTTCTGATCGGTGACCTGGAACGGCCGCTTGCTCTTGGTCTCCGCGGTCCGGTAAAGCGGGATGGTCAGCTCAAAACCCTGGGTCAGCGTATCGATCTTGCCGCCTTTCGGGTTGGCATCGAGGATCGACTGCGCCGCGGCCTTCGGCTCCTTCTCGGCCGCTTCGACCGCCTTGGTCGTCGCCGACATGAAGCGGCGGACCAGATCGGCATTGGCCTTCACATAGTCGGTGTTGGCGATGATGCCTGACGAAACCATGTTGATGCCGTAGTCGGCGAACTTGATCGGATAGACGTCCTTGCCGGTGGCGTCCTTGATCTTCATCGACTGGTCCATGACGTAGCCGAGCAGGAGATCAGCCTGGCCATTGATGACGGCGTTGAGTTTGGTCTGGCCGTCGCCGGCAACGGTTTTGAAGTCGCTCTCCTTCAAGCCGGTCTTCTTCAGGAACAGCGGCCAGATCTGGGTCATGGAATCGGCTGGCGTGATCGCCACCGTCTTGCCCTTGATGTCCTCGGGCTTCCTAATGTTCTTGTCGACGAAGCTCATCGCGGACATCGGGCTGGTCTGGAGCAGCACGCCGGTCGCAACCACAGGCGCGCCCTTGATCGCGGCACGCATCATGGTGGGAACGTCGACATAGCCGAAATCGGCGGTCTTGGCGGCGACGGCCTGGGTGGTCGCAGCCGAGCCGCGGCCTTCCTGGATCTCGAGGTCGATGCCCTCGGCTGCGTAAATGCCCTTGGCCTTGCCGTAATAGAACGGCGCGTGCTCGCCATAGACGTACCAGTTCAGCATCAGCACGACCTTGTCGGCCGCCTGCGCCGGCACCGCCGCAAACACCATCAGCGCCGCCGAGACGACTCCTATCCACCGCTTCATTGTCACTCTCCCTTGCCCTTATCGCGTCGACCGTTGGTGGCCGCTCGTTGCTTCACTTCAGAGTCTGAAAATATTTAAGAGGCGAAAATCACGTCCTCGCGCTGGCTGACATGCCAGGGGATGATCAGCTTCTCGATGCGGTCCACGACCCAGAACAGGACCACGCCGAGCAGCGCCAGGATCACGAGGGCTGCGAACATCGTCGGCAAGTCGAACGTGCCGATCGACCGCTGCATCACGTAGCCGATGCCGGAATTGGAGCCGACGAACTCGCCGACGACGGCGCCGACCACGGCAAGCGTCACCGAGACTTTGAGACCGGAGAAGATCGCGGGCAGCGCATGTGGCAGGTTCACCGCGCGGAACACCTGAAAGCGGCTGCCCTGCATGGCGCGGGCGAGATCGACCATGTCGGGGTCGACCGATTTGAAGCCCTGCACGGCAGACACCACCACCGGGAAGAAGCCGAGCAGGAAGGCCGAGATCACTTTCGGGATGATGCCGAAGCCGAACCACACCACGAACAGCGGCGCGATCGCGATCTTCGGCACGGATTGCGAGAACACCAGCAGCGGATAGACATAGCTCTCCACCGTCTTCGACCCCGCGATCAGCATCGCGACGGGAATCCCGAACAGCGCCGATAGCAGGAAGCCGCAGACGGTCGCATAAGTGGTCGGCCAGGACTGGCGCAGCAGTTCCGGCCATTCGGTGCGCAGCACCGCGACGACATCGGCCGGCGACGGGATCTGGTAGGCGGGAATCTTGAACAGCCGGATCGCGAGATCCCAGGCAACCACGATGAAGACCAGGAACAAAAACGGCCGAACCCAGGCCGCATTCAGCATCTTCGACACCGCACTCTGCGGCTTCAACTCAGCCACGTCTCACTCCCGGCATTCTTGTTCGTTGCGGAGAGAAATTAACCCGTTGGATAAATACTGTCCAGCCCCCTCCCTGTGACGTTTTGCGGCGGGTTCCGGGCGTTTTGGGATCATGCATCTCGCCAAACCAGCAGTTGTTGTCCCGGCCTAGTGCGCAATTGCGCACGGGGGCCGGGACCCATAACCACAGGGGGAAATTTGGCGAAAGCTGGTCCTTCGGGATTGGCACTAAACACAGCCGAGAGTTCACGCGGTATGGGTCCCGGCCTTCGCCGGGACGACGATGAGGAGGCACATTCGCGCCGCACTCTCGGTGTCATTCCCCGCCACCGGGTCTCGCCTTCGGCGAGCCCGATGACAGGCTCCGGCAGGGAATCCAGTACGCCGCGGCCCCTCCGTATCCCACCAACGTCTCTGGAATACTGGATTGCCCGCCTTCGCGGGCAATGACGGCGGAGAGTTTGGAAAGAGCGGGCGCAACGTCGACCAGCGCGCGAACCGCAGCGCTAAACCGTCTGCACCAAACCCGCGCGCGACTTCGGTGCCTTGGCGAGCTCGAACAGGGCGGCGGACTGCCCCGTCAGGGCGGCGAGCACGAGGCCGACCATGTGCGCGAGGCGCTCGTCCTTGGCGTCCTTGGCGAGCAGATCGCGGCCGAAGATCACGCTGAGCGTCGCCGAGTTGGAGAGGTAGAAGAAGCAGAGTCCCGCGATCGAGATGTAGAGCTGCACCGGATCGACAGCGACCTGGAAATCGCCGCTGTCGACGCCGCGGCGCACCACGGTGCGGATCATCTCGACGAAGGGCGAGTGCATCGACTTGACCTTGGTCGAGCGCTTCAGGTGCTTTGCGCGCGCGAGGTTCTCGGTCTGGAGCAATGACAGGAATTCGGGATTGCGCAGGAAGTAATTCCAGGTGAACTCGATCAGGCGGCGGATGGCCTCGGGCGGGTCGAGATGTTCGAGGTCGAGCCCCCGCTCCTCGCTGCGGATCTTGTCATAGGCGCCTTCGAGCACGGCGAGATAAAGCTCGTCCTTGTTGCCGACGTGGTAATACAGCATGCGCTTGTTGGCGCCGGCCTTGGCGGCGATGCGATCGACGCGCGCGCCGGCGAGGCCATGGGCCGAGAATTCCTGCTTGGCAGCTTCGAGAATGCGCAGCCGCATCCCCTCGGGGTCGCGCTGCCATTTCAGAGTTCGTATCGCCTTCGCCAAACCGGTTGCTCGCTGGGTGCTCTCAGGTCAGCGTGTAGCACGAGGAAGCCGTCATTGCGAGGAGCCCTTGCGACGAAGCAATCCAGACTGCCACCGCGGAGGAATTCTCGATTGCTTCGCTTCGCTCGCAATGACGGGTGGAGAGACCGGGGCCCTACTCCACCGGCTTCGGCGAACGCTCCAGCAGCACGGTCTGGATGCCGCAGGTGCCGTTCCGCACCGTCATCACCCTCGTGCCCGGCTTGCGGCCGTTGCGGACCTCGGAGACGTCGAGGCCGCCAGCGATCAGGCGGGCGCGGGTGGCGTCGATGTCGGCGACGCGCCAGCTCAGGCCCCAGAGCCGGTCATGCGCGGGATCGCCACCCGCCACCGGGCGGCGCACCACCTCGACGATGAGATCGCCGCAGCGGAAGAACATCAGCTGGCCCCAATCCTGGTGGGAGCGGTCGAGTGCCAGATCGAGCCCGAGCCGCGCGCCATAGAGCGCGGCGGCGCGCTCGGAATCCTCCGTCGTGATCACGACGTGATCGAGCGCGTCGATCGGTGCGATGTCGGTCGCGAGCGACTTGGGCCGCTCGTCGGCGAGCTCGAGGAAGAACATGCGCACGCCGCGCGTGAGCTCCGTGGCGGCACGCGTGCGCTTCCAGTGCAGCACGGCGTCGGATGCGGCATCGCTGCTTTCGACCTCCACGACCGGATCCGGCCTCAACGCCACGCGCTCCAGCCGGCGGTACATCTTGCTCATGTCTGCGACACGAAAGCACAGGCTCGCGAGCACACCCTCCTGGTCGTCGAGCAGCGCGCGCATGCGGTCGGCGCTGACGCTGAAGCCGCTCGGTGCCATCAATTCGATCGTCATGTTGTCGAGGGTGAACAGCGCCCGGTCAGCGCCCTCGCCGGAATTCTGCCAGGCCGGCGCGCGTCCCAACAGCGTCTGATAGGCCGCCTTGGCCGCACCGATATCTCTGACCAGAGCGACGACATGATCGAGGCCGGTGATCATCTTCCCCCCTTTTTGACCGCCCCTTGTCGACCCGGAACCAAGGGCCGAAAAACGGCGTTTGTCCGGGCTTGGCATTTCCCTGTCATGGTCGTATTCCCCCACCATGCTGACCTCAAGCGCTTCGGGCGGCAGTCTTGCGAATATTTTCAGCGATCCCTCGGCGGAACCGGTGTTAGAGTAGGCGTGCCGGCCGGGACCACAAGCGCATCACGGACAAGCAATGCAGGCTCTCTTCATCGGACAGACCTATATCGACGTCGTCTTCATCACCGACCACATGCCGACCGGCGACGAGAAGCACGTGGCTTCGGACTACGCGGTTTCCTTCGGCGGCAACGCGGTGACGGCGGCGTTCTGCTGCGCCAAGCTCGGCATCGTGCCCGACCTCATCGCCACCGCCGCCAATGACTGGCTGGGGCGGATGTTCCAGGACATGTGCGCAAAATACGCGATCTCGCTGCATGCGCGAAAGGTGAAGCAGTCGTCGCTCTCCTTCATCATGCCGAAGGACGGCAAGCGTGCCATCGTCCGTTGCCGCGACGACGAGCACATTCATCCGTTCCCGATGCTCAATCTCGGCGGCTGCCGCGCGCTGCACGTCGACGGCCACCAGCCGGATGCGGCGATCCACTATGCCAAGGTGTGCCGCGAGGCCGGCATCCTGACCTCGCTCGACGGCGGCGGCCTGCGCACCAACACGCACGAGCTGCTGGAATATATCGACGTCGCCATCGTCGCCGAGCGGCTGTGCGAGCAGATGGACCTTACGCCGGAGAAGATGCTCGATTACCTCAAGAGCCGCGGCTGCAAGATCGGCGGCATCACCATGGGCGAGAAGGGCCTGCTCTGGTATGACGAGACCGGGACGGTGCAGGTGATGCCGGCGATGCCGATCCCGCGCGAGCGCGTGATCGACACCAACGGCGCCGGCGACGTCTTCCACGGCGCCTATGTCTATTCCTACCTCGCCCATCCCGGCAAAAGCTGGCGCGAGCATTTTGATTTTGCCCGCGCCGCCTCGACCTACAAGATCCAGCGCCTCGGCAACGAGGCCGGCCTGCCGACGCTCGTCGACATCGCCAAGGTCAGGCACGAATTCGAGGTCAGGGTCTAGCGGAAGGGTGTGTCATGGGGCGCGTGTTCGTCGCCGGCAGCATCAACATGGATGTAGTGGCGACGGCCGATCGCCATCCCAAGGTCGGCGAGACCGTCGCCGGCCGCCAGGTGCTGTATTTCCCGGGCGGCAAGGGCGCGAACCAGGCGGTGGCGGCGTCGCGGCTCGGCGCCAGGACTACGCTGATCGGGCGGTTGGGGAAGGATTCCTTCGGAGCTGAGCTTAAGGTTTTCCTGCGCAGTCAGGGCATTGATCTCGGCTATCTCCAGGAGACGACTGCTGCGCACACCGGCACGGCCATCATCACGGTGGCGGAGGCCGACAACACCATCGTCGTCATCCCCGGCGCCAATGCATTGGTCGACGCCGATGATGTCAGCGTCGTGCCGCTGCTGGAGGGCGACATCGCGGTCAGCCAGTTCGAAATTCCGCTGCCGGCGATTGCCGCGTTCTTCCAGCGCGCACGCGCCGCCGGAGCCACGACGCTGCTCAACCCGGCGCCGGCGCAAAGCATGCCCGGCGAGCTGCTCGCGCTGGTCGACATCCTCGTGCTGAACGAGACCGAGCTCGGCTTCCTCGCCGGCACCGAGCTCTCCGACAGCGACGAGGCCGCGCGGATCATCGACGTGGCACGGCAGCTTCAGGCACGGCCGGACCAAACCATTTGCGTCACGCTCGGCAGGCGCGGCGTGCTCGCGCTGGCGGGGCGCGAGGAGATTTCGGTGGAGGGGCGCGCAGTGCAGGCGGTCGACACCACAGGCGCCGGCGACTGCTTCGTCGGCGCGCTCGCGGCGCGCCTCGCCGATGGCACGGCCTTGCGCGACGCACTCACCTTTGCCAACGCCGCCGCTTCGATCAGCGTGCAGCGCATGGGCGCCGGGCCGTCGATGCCGACGGCAAAGGAAGTGGCTGCGGTCTTGTAAGACGGAGCGCTTTCTTCACCTCGCCCCGCTTGCGGGGAGAGGTCGGATTGCATCGAAGATGCAATCCGGGTGAGGGGGAGTCTCCGCGAGCCCAACTATCACCGTCCCCGCGGAGAGTCCCCCTCACCCCGACCCTCTCCCCGCAAGCGGGGCGAGGGAGGAGACTCAAGCCAGCGCGCTCTTCAGGTCGAAGCTCTCGTCGGCGGCCTGCTCCGGCGTGATCGAGCGATCCATGGCCTGCAAGCGGCGGCCGAACATGTGGTCGCCGGCGCGGTTGATCGATTCGATGCCGAGCAGCTTGTCGCCGTGGTAGCAGAACGCCGAGAACGCCTTCTTGGCGGGATCGCCGCGCAGCACGACGCGGTCGTAACCGGTGGTGAGGCCGGCAATCTGGAGCTTGTCCTCGCCCTGGTCGCTCCAGAACCAGGGATGGCCGTCATAGGGCTTTCGGTCGCCGGTCAGCCGCGCCGCGAGGCAGCGGGCGTGATCGGTGGCGTTCTGCACCGATTCCAGCCGCAGCGAGCCGCCGAAGCGCGGGCTTGCGAACAGCGCGCAATCACCGATCGCGGAGATATTGGGATCAGCCGTCACAAGATATTCGTCGACGATGATGCCGGCGGCAACCGGCAGCCCCGCTTCCGCGGCAAGCTCGATGTTCGGCAGCACGCCGACGCCGACCACGACGAGATCGGCGGGCAAATGCCGTCCGTCGCTCAAGGAGACGCCGGTGACCTTGCCGCCCTCCGCCTCGATGCTGGTTGCCTGCACACCGAGATGAATGCGGATGCCGGCCTCGCGATGCCGCGCCTGAAAATACTCCGAGACCTCAGCCGTCACCGCGCGCGCCATGACGCGCGGGGCGAGCTCGAGCACGTCGACCTCGAGGCCCTTGATCCGCGCGGTGGCGGCGAATTCGAGGCCGATGAAGCCGGCGCCGATCACCACGACGCGCGTCTTCGAAGGGATGATCTGGCGCAGCGCCTCGCTCTCGTCGAGGATGCGCAAGTATTTCACGTCGGGCAGATTGGCGTTGGGCAGGTCGAGCAGGCGGTTGCGCGCGCCCGTGGCCAGCACGAGGTGGCCGTAAGGCAGCGTCTCGCCCGAGGCGAGATGCAGCTTGCGGCCGGCGCGGTCGATCGAGACCGCGCGGCCAGCGATCAGCTCGATGGTCTGGTCGTGGTAAAATTTCTCGGGGCGGAACATCAGGCTCTCCGGCCCGGCCGAGCCCTTGATGTAGGCCTTGGACAGCGGCGGCCGCTGATACGGCAGATGCGCCTCGTCATTGATCAGGCAGATGCGCTGCGAAAAGCCCGCCTGGCGCAGGGATGCCGCGACCTGGTAGCCGCCATGGCCGGCACCGACAATGATCACCGGACCATCCGTCATTGCAACAGCCCAATTCCGGAGACACGAGCGTGACCCATGTCGTCTCCTCTCTCGCTGATTTTGATTTGCTGGCCTTACGAGGAGCCGGCGCTCGTGTCCGTCCCTTGGCGAAGGCGGGCCCATTTGAGCCTATCGTTCCGCCCAACGCAAGAGCGGCGGACGGGGATTGTCACCCCTCGCCTTCTGCGATTTAGTTGCAGCAACGAACCTCTTGCCGGGGATTTCAAGATGCCAGCTCCCGTCTCCCAGCCCGATGATCCTGCCCTGCTGCGGATCGATGGCCCGATCGCGACCATCACGCTCAACCGCCCCGCCGCGTTCAATTCCATCAACCTCGCCATCGCGCAGAGGCTCGAACAGCTCGCGTCCCAAATCGAAGGCGACGCCAGCATCCGCGTCGTCGTCCTCGAAGGTGAAGGCCGTGCCTTCAGCGCCGGCGGCGATTTGCAGACGATCGGTGCTGCCGCCGAAGCGGGCACGGTGACACCCGTGGTCGGCGAGCTGCTCAAGCACTATCACGCCTTCATCGAGATCCTCCGCCGTATGCCGAAGATCTCGCTGTCCAGCGTCCACGGCTCGGCCGCCGGCGCCGGCATGGGCCTCGCTTTCGTCACCGATCTCTGTATTGCCGCAGACGACGCCAAGTTCACGCCGGCCTATGCCAAGATCGGCGTGTCGCCGGACGGCGGCTCCACGGTCGGGATCGTCGGCACGGTCGGCTCCCGCCGGGCGCTGCAAATCTTCCTGTCCGAGGATAATTTTACCGCGCAGCAGGCCCACGACTGGGGTCTGGTCGCTAAAGTCTTTCCTGCCGCGGAGCTGAAGGCGGCGACGCGAAAACTCGCCGAGCGGCTGGCGCAGAACCCGCCGGCGGCGATCGCCGGCACAAAGTCCCTGGTCTACCAGGCCGCGACCACGCCGGTGAAGCAGCAGTTAGATGCCGAGGAGCACAAGATCATCATGGCGATGAACACGGAGGCGTTCCGCACCGCCGTGAAGAAGTTCACCAGCAAGGGCAAGTAGCGTTCACTCGAGCAGGCCTACTGCGGACAGATATAGCCCGTGCCGGCCGGCGACTTGAAGCAGCCGACCGACTCGGGGAGCACGTGCCGCGGCAGCCACAGCACCACGCTCGGGAAATAGATCGCAAACGCGATGGTCGCGAGGAACACCAGATAGATCGGCAACGCCGCCCGCAAGGCCTTGGCAAAACTGATGCCGACGAATTTCGACGCCATCAGCAGCACCAGCCCGTAAGGCGGCGTGATCAGGCCGAAGGCGAGCGTCGCGATCAGCACCACACCCATGTGCACCGCGTTGATCTCGCCGGCCTCGGTCAGCGCGTTGACCAGCGGCATGAAGATGATGATGGTCGGCACCGGCTCGATGAAGTCGCCGACGATGGTGAAAAGCAGCACCATCAACAGCATGATCAAATGCGGGTCGTTCCCGGCGATCGAGGTGATCCACTCGGCGATGTAGGTCGCCCCGCGCAAATAGGCCAGCATCCAGCCGAAGGCGTTGGCGGCGCCGATCGTGATCAGCGGCAGCGAGAAGATCAGGCCAGCGAGGCAGAAATCGTAGGGGATTTTCCTGATATGCCCGCGATTGAGCGAGGGGATCACGACCAGGATAATCCAGACCACGGCGACGACGCCGGCTTCCGTCGGCGTGAACCAACCGGTCAGGATGCCGCCGAGGAGGATCGCTGGGATCATCAGCGGCAGCGCGGCATCGCCGGCGGCGAACACCACCTGTCGCAGCGGCGCACGCGGCTTGCGCAGGCCGGAAGGGCCGAAGAAGTAGCAGTAGATCATCAGGCCAAAGCCAATCATCAGGCCCGGCACCACGCCCGCCATGAACAGGCCGGCGATCGAGACGTTGCCAACCGCGCCATAGACCACCGCGGTGATGCTCGGCGGCACTAAGGCGGCGATAGTCGAGGCAGAGGCAATGATGGCGGCGATGAAGGCGGGCTCATAGCCCTCGCGTTTCATCGGCCCACCCAGCGCGCGGCTCATCACGGCGACGTCGGCGGTGGTCGAGCCCGACATCTCCGAGAAGAACATGCTGAAGACCACCACGACTTGCGACAGCCCGCCCCTGATATGTCCGACCAGCGACACTGAGAGATTGGCTATTCGCACCACCACATTGGCCGAGCTCATGAGCTCGCCGACCAGGAGGAAGAACGGGATCGCCAGCAGCGCCTCGGAATCGACGCCGTCAAAGATCTTCTGGATGATCGCGGCGAGCGACACGTCCGACAGGAGCGCGCCGATGAAGACGCCGGCCATCAGCGAGAACGGCACCGGCACGCCGAGATAGCCGAAGGACAGAAAGCAGACCGTCATCAAGGCCAGGACGATGGGTGCGCTCACGGCTGCGCCCTCATCTGTGCGTCGGTGACGACGGGCGTTCCATCCTCCTCGGGAGGCTCCGGATGGTCAAAGCCGTTGCGGAGACCATTGACGAGCTGCTCGACTGTGAACAGGCCGATCAGCACGCCCGACAGTGGAATGATCGCATAGAGCGAGGCGATCGGCGTGCCCGACGGCAGACGAAAGCTGCCGAAGCCGCGCAGATAATTCTGATAGCCGTACCAGATCAGGCAGAAGGCGACGCCGAGCACGACGAGGCGGATGATCACCTCGACGATGAGCCGCGAGGTGCCGTGCATCGCCTCGGAGATCGCGGTGAGATAGAGGTGGTCGTTGCGACGGGTCGCAGCCGCCGTGCCGATGAAGATCGCGTAGATGAACAGCGTCGACGTCACCTCCTGCAGCCACAGCCAGGGATGTCCGATGGTGCGGGTGACGATGTCGGCGGTCACCGACAGTGAGAAGCCGAAGCAGAGCAAGCCGCAGAGGATCATCAGCGCAAGCTCGAGCCAGTCGAGCCCGCGCCACTTCAGGTGGCGTTGGCGTTGAACGAGCAGTTTGTCGGCGATAGCCATTCAATGTCCCCCGTCGTTCCGACGTGGTGCGGAATGATTTAGTTGAGTCGGTAGCTGTGGGTTGTCTGAACCTCTCCCGCTTGCGGGAGAGGTCGGCGCGGAGCGCCGGGTGAGGGCTCTCGCCTCATTGGAAGTCTCTCCGAGGAGACACCCTCTCCCCTACCCTCTCCCGCAAGCGGGAGAGGGAGCGCACCGTCTTCCGGCACCACGTCAATTAATCGACCGGATCAAATCCTTGATCTTCTCGGCATGCGGGCCGAGTTCCTTGGCGAGCTTGTCGAGATAGGGATCGGCGATCGCCGTAAAGCTCTTCTTGTCGACGTCCTGGACGAGCTTGACGCCCATCTTCTTCAGCTTCTCAGCCGCGGTTCGCTCAAGCTCGAACGCTTTCGCCGGCTCCTTGGTGCTGATCTCGTTGGCCGCCGTCTGCACCCACCCCTTCTGCTCGGCCGACAGGCTCTGCCAGAGCTTGTCGGAGACGAACACCAGCGCGTTGTTGGCCTCGTGCTCGGTGATGTTGAGGACGGGCGCGACCTCGTAATGCTTGTTGACGAGGTAGACATTGATGCTGTTCTCGGCGGCGTCGACCACGCCGGTTTGCAAGCTCGTGTAGACGCTGCCGAACGGCATGTGCACGGTCTGGGCGCCATAGGCAGGGAACATGGTGTCCTCGGTCGCGGTCGCCTGCACCCGGACCTTCAGGCTCTTGACGTCGCCGACGTTGTGGATCTCTTTCTTGGAGTACATATGGCGCACGCCCTGCGATCCCGTCGCGATGACGTGCAGGCCTTGCGTGGTCTCGTCGATCATGATCCTGAGCGCTTCGAACACGCGGGGATCGGCCAGCCCCTTGATCACGTGGTTCTCGTCGCGGAACAAATAATGCAGCGACATCACGCCGGCCTGCGGCGAGATCGTCGCGGTGTTGGCCGATGAGATGATCGAGAATTCGACGTCTCCGGCTTTCACGAGCTGGAGCACCTGCGGCTCCTGCCCGAGCTGGGCGCCCGGATACTGGTCGATGATCATGGTGCCCTTGCTCAATTCCTTGAGCTTCTCGGCAAAGAGGTCGCCCGCGATGGAATAGCCGGTGTTGCGGGGCTGGTCATAGGCGAAGCGATAATGCTTCACCTCCTGTGCCCCGGCCTCCGTGACGAACAGCACGACGGCCATGGCCGCCAACCCATGTAAGAATCTTGGCATGGATCGCGCAATCATCGTTTCCCCCCTGTTTTATCGCCCGCCGCTTGTGCGGTCTGAGCGCTCGTTCGAGTCTTGATCAGCCCTTCTCGGTCTTCTTCCCAGTCCCTTGCATGAAATCGAAGTCGCAGCCCTCGTCGGCCTGCATGATGGTCTCGTTGAACAGCCAGGCGTAGCCGCGCCGGGCCTCCTCGGGCACCGCGGCCGGTTTCAACGCGGCGCGGCGCCGTTCGAGCTCGGCCGCATCGACCAGCAGCTCGATGCTGCGCTTGGCCACATCGAGGCGGATCATGTCGCCGTTCCGCACCAGCGCCAGCGGCCCGCCGACGGCGGATTCCGGCGTGATGTGCAGCACGATGGTGCCAAACGCGGTGCCGCTCATGCGCGCATCCGAGATGCGCACCATGTCCTTGGTGCCGCCGCGCGCGAGCTTCTTCGGGATCGGCAGATAGCCCGCCTCGGGCATGCCCGGCGCACCCTTGGGGCCGGCATTGCGCAGCACCAGCACGTCGTCGGAGTTCACATCGAGATCGGGATCGTCGACCCGCAGGGTCATGTCCTCGACGGATTCGAACACCACTGCGCGCCCGGTGTGCTGCAGCAGTTTTGGACTGGCGGCCGACTGCTTGATCACAGCACCGCGCGGCGCGAGATTGCCGTGCAGGACGGCAAGACCGCCCTCTTTCTTGATCGGATTGTCGCGTGGACGGATCGCGTCCTGGCCGGGCACGTCCTCCGCATTCGCCGCGATATCGCGCAGCGTCTGGCCGGTGATGGTCCTGGCGTCGAGGTCGACGAGATCACCGAGCTGCGCCAGCAATTTCGGCACGCCACCGGCGTGATGGAAATGCTCCATGTAATGTTCGCCGGACGGCTTGAGATCGACCAGCACCGGCACCTCGCGACCGATCTGGTCGAACACTTCGAGATCGAGCCGGTGCGGCGAGCGATGCGCCATCGCGGTCAGATGAATCAGGCCGTTGGTCGAGCCGCCGATCGCCTGGAGCACGACCTGCGCATTCCTGAAGGACGCCGGCGTCAGCAACTCGCTCGGCTTCGGCCCCTTGGTCTTCGCCATCTCGGCGGCCACCTTGCCGCTCGCCTCCGCCAGACGGAAACGCTCGGCATGCGGCGCCGGAATCGTCGCGCTCATCGGCAACGACAGGCCCATCGCCTCGATCATGCAGGCCATGGTCGAAGCCGTGCCCATCACCATGCAGGTGCCGACCGACGGCGCGAGGCGCCCGTTCACCGCCTCGATCTCGGCATCGTCCATGTCGCCGGCGCGATATTTTGCCCACAGCCGGCGGCAGTCGGTGCAGGCGCCCAGCACTTCACCCTTGTGATGGCCGACCACCATGGGGCCGACCGGAATGACCACCGTCGGCAGATCGGCGCTGATCGCTGCCATCACCTGTGCCGGCAGCGTCTTGTCGCAGCCGCCGATCACGATCACCGCATCCATCGGCTGGGCGCGGATCATCTCCTCCGTGTCCATCGCCATCAGATTGCGCAAGTACATCGAGGTCGGATGCGCAAAGCTCTCGGCAATCGAGATAGTGGGGAACACGAACGGCATCGCGCCCGACAGCATCACGCCGCGCTTGGCGGCTTCGATGATCTGCGGGACGTTGCCGTGGCAGGGATTGTAGTCGCTATAGGTGTTGGTGATGCCGACGATCGGGCGCTCCAGCGCGTCGTCGGAATAGCCCATGGCCTTGATGAACGCCTTGCGCAGGAACAGCGAGAAGCCGGCATCGCCATAGCTCGTCAGACCCTTGCGCAAACCACTCGTCATCATGCCACTCCATTCACTTTGCCATTGTGGTACAGCCTGCCCCTCGATTGTCAATAAGATTGGCCAATATTGTCGCACTTTCTCGCTTTTTGCGTCGCCTGCGGTACAAATTATTGACAATCCAGGCGTCCCCTGCTCCACAGGACGAACCGGCCAGACGCCGGGAGGCCGAGGGCATGTCCGACATTCGCACCGCAGACAGCATGCCGGTCCGGCGCGACGATCCGGACGACGTCGTCGCGCGCCTGGAGGAAGACATCATCTTCGGCCGTCTCGCACCGGGCGCACGCCTCACCGAGGACGCGCTGATGTCGCGCTACGGCACCTCCAGGCACTTCGTGCGTCAGGCGCTGGTGGATGCCGAGCGGCGCGGCATCGTCCGCCGCGAGAAGAACGTCGGCGCCACCGTAAGGTTCTACTCGGCGGAGGAAGTCCGGCAGATCTACGAGGTGCGGGAGATGCTGACGCGGCAGGCCGCGCTGATGATCTCCCTGCCCGCGCCACAAGCCCTGATCGACGAACTCTCCGCGCTGCAACGGCAATATTGCGCGAAGGCGGATGTGCAGGATCTGCGCGGCATTCACGAAGCCAACGACGCCTTCCACCTTGCGCTGTTCTCGGCCTGCGGCAATCCGTATCTGGTGCGCTCACTCCAGCACTACATGAACCTGACGCTGCCGATGCGCGCGAAGAACCTCGCCGACCACGAGGGCCTCGCGCAATCGCGACGCCAGCACGAGCTGATGATCGAGCTCTTGAAGGGCCGCGACAGCTGGGCGCTGGCGCAGCTGTGTGTCGATCACATGCAATTCAGCAAGTCGGATTATCTCAAGCGCATCGCTGAGGATAAGGCCGGGCTCTAGGTGGGGGCTTCCCGCCACGAAACGAGCCTTATTCGCTCCCCGGAACGTCGCAAGCCCCGGCGCGTTGGAAGGCTCGAGCGAGCTTCATTCGCCCGTCATGCTTTGGACGTGGCCGGGTGACGATCGATCAGCATGTCGGCCCAAGGGAGGGCCGGCTATTTGAACAATGAGGGTCTGCGGAGCGATGCGGGCCGGTTTGTTCATCGCGTTGATTGCAGCGGCCTGGCTCGGCGGACAGGTCCAGGAGTCCCTCGCACAAAAGCGGCTGCCCGCGTCTCCGAGTGAAACCGGGAAAGCTCTGCGAAAAGAAAGCACCCCGCGGAAGGAAACGGGACGATCTGCGGACCCGTATACGGTGGGATTCGTAACCGGTACACCGCAATGCACTGAATTCGCGATCGCTCAGGACATTGCAACCACGCTCGCCGGCGGCCAAGAGACCGGCCCTCGTGGCGAGGTCGCCTTGCGGGTCCTGCCCATCGTGGGAAACGGCGGTATCCGCAACGTCCTTGATGTGCTCACCCTCGCAGGCGCCGACGTGGCGATCGCGCCCGTCGTCCTGGTCGACCGGCTCCGGGAGACAAGGACCTTCGGAGATATCTCTGACAAGCTGACCTACATTGCCCCGCTCCATATCGAAGAGTTCCATCTTCTCGCGCGGCTCGAGATCAGAAGTCTGTCGGAGCTGTCGGGAAAGAGGGTCAATCTCGGGGACGACGGCAGTGCCGGCGCCATCCTCGGCCGCGAAGTGTTGAACCGTCTGGGCGTCAAGGTCAGCGAGTCGAACTTGGGACCGGAGGCCGCGCTGGATGGTCTGAGGAAGGGAGATCTCTCCGCCGCTCTGTTGGTCTCAGGAAAACCGGTCAACTTCCTGACGCAGGTCTCGCAGCTCGATGATATTCACCTCCTGCCCATCCCCTACTCCAAAGAGCTGCTGCAACAAGACTATCTACCATCGACGCTTCGCCATCAGGACTACCCGAACATCATCGCGGCCGAAGCAAGTGTCGACACGATCGCGATCAAATCCGCTCTCTTCGCCTACAACTGGCCAAGCGGCAACGAGCGATTTCGGTTGCTGGAATTCTTCGTCCAGACATTGTTCGCGCGCTTTCCCGAATTTCTCGGCGACGCACATCACCCAAAATGGCGCGAGGTGAACCTGGCCGCGCTGCTCCCGGGATGGCAACGATTCCGACCGGCAGAGCGCTGGCTCCAGCAGCAATCCGGGGGCGAGGCCGCGCTTCGCAAGGCGTTCGGCCGGTTCCTCGAGGGAAAGCCAACCGCCAATCCGCCAGACCGCGAAGAATTGTTCCGGGACTTCCTGCGCTGGCGAGAACGCAATCCGGATAAGTGAGCAAAATTTGGCAGGCAAATCTCGGGGAGGTGTCGATGCGCAACGCGCTTATGAAGGCAGCCCTGGTTGCGTTGCTCGCCTTGATCGCCGACGTAACGCGTCCTGCCGCCCAATTTGCTCCCTTCTTTCCGCCAGCGCCGCAGACGCTCGCGCCAGCCACCGCGCCGCCGGCCGCCAAGGTCGATCAAACCAGGACAGCCCCTCACCGAAGCAGCAAGGCGCACAGGAAGCACGAAGAGAAGCCCGAAGTCGTTCGTCGGCCGCCAAATAAGCGGAAGGTCGCCGAAAAAAACGGATACAAGCGGGTCAGCGATCTCGTGAACTTCCCGAAATTCTTTCCGGGCCTCGGCATCATCTTCGTCAAGCCCGACACTTTGCCGCTGGGGCCGTTCCTGTGCTTCGATCGCAGGGATCGATTGGTGGCGACCGTGTACATGGTCCCGAACAAGGACATCGACGATCACAAGTCATTGGAGGGGGCTGGGTCCGCGGTACCAGTTGATCATGTCAGCTTATATTTCAACGCGGGTCACCCCGGCGTGGATGTACCGCATTACCATGTGGTGCTCTGGCATGTGACCAAGAAGCAGGAAGCGCGCGTTGCAAAATGACGTGCGACAGCTCGTGCGATCGCGCGGGCCCCGCTTGTTCGAACACGTCACGGACGATCTGCGCGCGGCGCCCGCGGACATGCGGTGATCGACGACAAATTGCCCGCCTTGAGCCCCAAGCCGGGCGCGTGGCCCGCCCGCAGCAATTGTCAGGAATTGGCGAGCGCGCACCCGAGCGCTTCGCGTCGCGCAATCATCCGGCCGGCGCCTTGAAATCGTATGAGATGCGCCCAGCCGGCAGATAGAACAGTGCAATGACCGCGCCGCCCCTGACTTCAGGATAGTGCCTGCTGCCTGGATCAGGCGCCGTCCAGCCGGCTCCCTGCCAACCCTGTAATCCCTTCAACTCCGCGCCCTTGTTCAAGGGCACCACAAGGTTGAGCTCGCCGTAGGGATGGCCGTGATATTGTCCCCGCAACACGTCGTGGTCGTCCTCGTCCTTGAAGCGGCGCGGATCGGCGCTGTTCATGTACACAGCAGTGATGCTGAACTGGAACGTGTCGGCCGTCGGCTCAAGGATACGGCTGCGCCGATAGTTTGGGCCGTCAACTTCCTGGTTTGCGGCCCATCCTTCCTCGACCCCGACCTTGATCAGGCGAGCGAGATCCTGATAGAGCGCGCTCTCTTCCCCATATGTCTCGTTGAGCCAACGCTCCATCTCAGCTCCCGGGGTCATGTCCTTGACCTCCCGAAGAAACGGAATGCTGCACTGGATCAGTTCTTCTCGGCTTTGCATCGTGATCTCCTCTTCGACCTTCAATCTTCGAAACCAAGGAACGTCGCGAACTCATCGATGTCTGCCCGAGGCATCAATCTGTCCTGCCCCTGAAGCTTGGCCTTGCCGACCGAGATGCCGCACACCACCATCTGCTCCGCCGGAATCGACAGCAGCGGGCGCAACACCCGGTGGTATTTTGCGAACGTTTCTTGCGGGCACGATTGAAGCCCGTGTCCGGCCGCCGCGAGCATTATGTTCTGCACGAACATGCCGAGGTCGAGCCAGCTACCGACTTCCAGGCGACGGTCGATGGTCACGATCAATCCCACGGGCGCGCCGAAGAATGTGTAGTTCTTCGCGGTCTGTCTGCTCCTCCCCTCGGAATCGGCTTGATGAATGCCGAGCGAGCCATAGAACAGTCGGCCGAATTCCTGCCGCCGTTTGAGATACAGACCGGGTAAATCGCTGGCGTAGTATTTGTACTCAGAGACGTGCTCGTCACGAGAGGTCTCGTGCGCCTCCAGCAGCGCCGCCGACACCCTGCCCTTGACCTCGCCCGTCAGCACGTAGACATGCCAGGGCTGGATGTTCGCACCGCTGGGCGCGAATCGCGCGACACGGAGGATCTGCTCGATCGTTCGTCGGGCGACGGGAGCGTTGCAGAACTCGCGGCATGCAAACCGGCCGGTCATGATCTCGTCGATCGGGCTCTGCGCAACGACACGCGCCTCATCTCCGGCCATCACGGCTTCTTCAGGAGCGGGCATCCTCCGTCCTCCATCGGCCTGAAGGCCTCGTCTCCGGGAATGGTCGCGAGCAGCTCATAGTAGTCGAACTTATGTTTCGATTCCTGCGGTGACTTGACCCGGAACAGATACATGTCCCGGATCAATCTGCCGTCTTGGCGGATCCGGCCATTCTTCGTCATGAAATCATTCACCGGCATCTCGCGCATCTTGGCGGCAACGGCAGGTCCATCGAGCGTGCCCGCCGCTTCGGCCGCCTTGAGATAGTGCATCACCGCGCCGTAAGTGCCGGCATGGATCATGGTCGGGACCTTCTGGGTCTTCTCGATGAAGCGCTTCGCCCATGCACGCGTGTCGTCGTTCATATCCCAGTAGAATGCCGAGCTGAGCATCAAGCCTTGAGCACTCTGCAATCCCAGACTGTGAATGTCCGCGATGAAAACGATCAGACCGGTAAGCTTTTGCCCGCGCGTGATCCCGAACTCGCCGGCCTGCTTGACCGCATTGATGAAATCACCGCCGGCATCGGCCAGTGCGATCACATCCGCCTTCGAAGATTGCGCCTGCAGCAGGAAGGAGGAGAAATCCGGCGTGTTGATCGGATGCTTGACCGCGCCCACGACCTTGCCACCGGTCGCGCCGATGACCCGGCGGCTGTCGGCCTCGAGCTGTGCGCCGAGCGAATAATCAGCAGAGAGGAAGAACCAAGTCTTTGCGCCAAGGCGGGCGATCGCTTTCGTTGTGCCCTGCGACAAAGCAAAGGTATCGTAGGTCCAGTGAATGCCGGTCAGCGAGCATTCGTCACCGGTGAGGCGCGAGGTGGCGGCGCCGGTGGCGAGAAACAGCTTCTTCTTGTCACGGGCAATGCCTTGCACCGCGAGCGCGACCGCCGAATTGGGGACGTCGAGAATCACCTCAACACCTTCGTTCTCGATCCAGCGCCGTGCAATCACCGATCCTACGTCAGCCTTGTTCTGGTGGTCGCCGGCAATGATCTGGACGGGGCGTCCCAAAACCCTGCCCTTGAAATCGTCAACGGCCATTTGCGCAGCGACCACTGACCCTTGCCCGCCATTGTCGGCATAAAGCGAGGACATGTCGGTCAGCACCCCGAGCTTGACCGGTGCATCCTCGGCAATCGCGGCGGTCGTGAGCATCAGCGAAATCAACGTCGCAACGACCGTCTTGCCGGTACCTATCGTCGCGGTCGATCTCATGGCTCACCTCCTCCGAACACAGCGACTGAACAATGCCGGAATCGGTCTCTTGCGGAAGTGAAACTCTTGCAGATTGATCCTGAACCGCCTTCAGTTTGCTCGGGCGCGCCGCTCAAGGCTTGGTTCGGTCGTTTGCGCGGTTGCATCTGCGACGTCCCTGACCTTAACTGGCCGTCGTCGCGGCGCGCCGTCAGCCATCAACTGGATCCTCATCGTGTCGGTTTCATTCAAGACATTGGACTTGAACCTGCTCAAGGTGTTCGACGCCGTCATGGAGGAAAGGAGCGTATTGCGCGCCAGCCAGAAAGTCGCGCTGAGCCAGTCCGCCGTAAGCCACTCGCTCGCCCGGCTTCGCGAGATGCTGGAAGATGAGCTGTTCGTGCGCACGGCCGCGGGCATGCAACCGACGGCGCGGGCCTTGACAATGGCCCCCCAGATTCGCGAGGCGCTACGCGTGCTCGAGGCAGCTGTGGAACTGCCGACCTTCGTTCCTGCGACGTCAACCAAGCAGTTTACGCTGGCTGCCAATGACTTCGCCACGATGGTGCTGGCGTCGCCTCTCTTGAAGATACTCGGGCGCGAGGCGCCTCACATTGACCTGACGATCAAGCCGGTCACGCGGATCGACCTTGCCGAGCAGATCGACCTCGGTCGCATCGACGTTGCGATCGGCGTTTTCTCGCTCCCGCCGAGCCGTTTCCGCACGTCGCTGTTATTCGAATATGACGACGTGCTGATTGTCGGCAAGAAGCGCAAGCTTGGTCGGCTGGACAAGGCGATGCTTGCACGGCTGCCGCTGGTGGTGGTCTCCTTCGGTGGAGAGCAGGAGGGCGCGATCGGCGGCTTCATCTCCGAGCGCGGCCTGGCGCGGCGCTCGGAAATGTACGACCGCGATGCGCTCGAGCGGACACTCGCCGAGAGCGACCAGCCGCCGCGAATGGCGGTGTCATTGCCGCATTTTCTGGCCGTCCCAGCGCTGCTTCGGGATTCCGAACTGGCAGCCATCGTCCCGCGCCCGCTCGCGCAAGCACTGGAGCAAAACTATCCGATCGCGATCTACGAGCTTCCCTACACAGCGACCCCGCTGGAGGTCCGGCTGCTATGGCACGAGCGTGTCGACGGCGAGCCCTCGCACGAATGGCTCCATGACGTCCTTAGACGCGCTGCCGAGAACCTCAGACGCGGAGGCTAGGATGACGAACCTACGGAAGTGTTGCAGAACAATGGCAAGAGACTTCCGCGAGTCCAACTCTCACGGTCCTCGCGGTGAAAGCCCCTCACCCCAACCCTCTCCCCGTAAGAACGGGGCGAGGGAGTGCACCTGCATAGTGGCGAGAGCCTAGGCTACATCAACATCCCTACCGCTTATTCCAGTCGATGATGCGGCTCGCATCACCGTCGAACTCGCTGCTGCAGAAGGCGCCGCCCTGATAGTGGTCGCCGATCGGGTCCGGCTTCAGCTTGGCCTGCTCGGCCATCGCGTGCGCGACGTGATCCTCGGAGCGGCCGGTGGGGCGGTAGCCGAACTCGTAGGCACGGTGGTTGTCCCACCAGGCGCGCTCGTTCAGGGACACGCCGTAGAAGATCTCGAAATGGATGTCGGGATGCTCGAGCCCGATCTGGCAGAGCTGCACGAGGTCGTCGGGCTTGAGCCAGATCGCGAGCCGGCGCTGGTCGAGCGGCATGTCGCCGAAATTGCCGATGCGCAGGCAAGTCACCTTCAGCCCGTGCTTGTCGGCGTAGAGCGCGCCGACGGCCTCGCCGAACACCTTGCTGACGCCATAGCGGCCGTCGGGGCGCGGGGTGACATCGGTGCCGATCTTGTGATGGCGCGGATAGAAGCCGACGGCGTGGTTCGACGAGGCGAACACGACGCGCTTGACGCCCTTGCGATACGCGGCCTCGAACAGATTGTAGCAGCCGATGATGTTGGCCTGGAGGATGTCGTCCCAGGGGCCTTCGACCGAATAGCCGCCGAAATGGATGATGCCGTCGACGCCCTCGCAGATCGCCTCGACCTGCGCCATGTCGGACAGGTCCGCCGCTTTGAACTGCTCGTCGGGGCCGAGATCGGCCGGCTTGCGGATGTCGCTCAGCAGCAGGTCCGGATAGATCGGAGGCAGCAGTTTCCGCAGGCGCGTTCCAATTCCGCCCGAAGCTCCCGTCATCAAGATGCGCGGCATGTCTTTCCTCATAAGTAGCGACCGATTTGCGGCCGTAGATATCTGATGCTAGCAGACTTGCACAGAGGGAACGCAACAACGAGACTGCACATGAACGATGCATCGTCCCACACCCAAGAACGGCCGCAAGGCTGGCGGCCGGCGACCTGTTACCCCGATCCGGCGATACGTGCACTCGATCCCCGCTTCGAAAAATACTGGCTGAAGCTTTCGGCGGTGGAGCGGCTCGCGACCGGCCTGCGCTGGGCCGAGGGGCCGGTGTGGTTCGGCGACGGGCGCTATCTGCTGTGCAGCGACATCCCGAACCAGCGCATCATCAAGTGGGAGGAGGAAACCGGCGCCGTCAGCGTGTTCCGAAAACCCTCGAATTTCGCCAACGGCAACACCAGGGATCGTCAGGGCCGGCTCGTCACCTGCGAGCATGGCGGCCGCCGCGTGGTGCGCACCGAGTATGACGGCAGCATCACCGTGCTGATGGATCAATTCAACGGCAAGAGGTTGAACTCACCGAACGATGTCGTTGTTAAATCGGACGGTTCGATCTGGTTCACCGATCCGACCTTCGGCCTGCTCGGCAATTACGAGGGCTACAAGGCCGAGCCCGAGATCGAGCCGAACGTCTACCGGCTCGATCCCGCGACCGGTAAAGCGACCATCGTCGCCGAGGGTGTGCTGGGGCCGAACGGGCTGTGCTTCTCGCCCGACGAGAAGATTCTGTACGTCGTGGAATCGCGTGGGCAACCGAACCGAAAGATCCTCGCCTATGATGTCTCGCCTGATGGCGCCACGATCTCCAATAAGCGCGTCCACATCGATGCAGGTCCCGGCACGCCGGACGGCATGCGCTGCGATATCGACGGCAATCTCTGGTGCGGCTGGGGCATGGGCGATCCCGAGCTTGACGGCGTCGTCGTGTTCGCGCCCGACGGCGTCATGATCGGCCGCATCGCGCTGCCCGAGCGCTGCGCCAATCTCTGCTTCGGCGGCGTCAAGCGCAACCGCCTGTTCATGGCCGCGAGCCAGTCGATCTACGCGCTGTATGTGAATACGCAAGGCGCGGTTGGGGGATAAGGTCTCTCCACCGTCATTGCGAGGAGCACTTGCGACGAAGCAATCCAGACTATCTCCGCGGAACGATGCTGGATTGCTTCGCTTCGCTCGCAATGACGGAAGCGAAAAACGCCGGAGCGGTTTCCCGCTCCGGCGTCGTGTTCATTCAGACGATAAAGCTTACGCCGCGTTGAAGCCGGCGACGGCCTTCACTTCGAGGAACTCCTCGAGGCCGTACTTGCCCCACTCACGGCCGTTGCCGGACTGCTTGTAGCCGCCGAACGGCGCGGTGCGGTCATTGGGCACGCCCTGCAGGTTGACGTTGCCGGCGCGGATCTGCCGGGCAACGCGCTTGGCGCTTTCCACCGTATCGGCCGAGACGTAACCCGCAAGACCGTAGGGCGTGTCGTTGGCGATCTTCACCGCGTCGGCCTCGTCCTTAGCGCCGATGATGGTCAGCACCGGCCCGAAGATCTCTTCACGGGCGATCGTCATGTCAGGGGTGACGTCGGCGAAGATGGTCGGGCGGACATAGAAGCCCTTGTTGACGCCTTCGGGCAGGCCCGGGCCGCCGGCGACAAGCGTTGCGCCCTCGTCGATGCCCTTCTTGATCAGCCCCTGGATCTTGTCCCACTGGCCGCGGTTGACGACCGGGCCAATGGTGGTGCCTTCGGCGCGCGGATCACCCGCCTTGGTCTTGTCGGCGACGGCCTTCGCGATCGCGGCGACTTCCTTCATCTTCGAGGCCGGCACGATCATACGCGAGGGCGCGTTGCAGGACTGGCCGGAGTTGTTGAACATGTGCATCACGCCGCCGGTCACCGCCTTCTGCAAGTCGGCACCCTCGAGGATCACGTTCGGCGACTTGCCGCCGAGCTCCTGGCTGACGCGCTTCACGGTCGGCGCCGCGCGCTTCGCCACGTCGATGCCGGCGCGGGTCGAGCCGGTGAAGGAGATCATGTCGATATCGGGGTGCTCGCTCATGGCCGCGCCGACCTCGGGGCCGAGGCCGTTGACGAGATTGAACACGCCCTTCGGCACGCCGGCCTCATGGAGGATTTCCGCGAAGATCAGCGCCGAGGTCGGCGTGAACTCCGACGGCTTCAGGATCATGGTGCAGCCGGCGGCGAGCGCGGGCGCGACCTTGCAGGCGATCTGATTGAGCGGCCAGTTCCAGGGCGTGATCATGCCGACCACGCCGATCGGCTCGCGCAGCACCATGGCGGTGCCAACCGGCTCCTCGAAATGATAGTTCTTGAGCACGTCGAGCGTGGTCATGAGATGGCCGAGGCCGGCGCCGGCCTGGAGCTTCTCCGCCATCGGCAGCGGCGCGCCCATCTCATCGGAGACGGCAGCGCCGATCTCCTTGAGCCGGCCCTTGTAGATCTCGATGATCTTGGAGAACAGCGCGACGCGCTCTTCGCGGCTGGTCTGGGAGAACGTCGCAAAGGCGCGCTTGGCAGCGGCCACGGCCTTGTCCACGTCGGCCTTGGAGCCCAACGCAACCTCGTACATCGCCTCTTCCGTCGCCGGATTGACCACGGCGGTGGACTTCTTGACGGCGGGATCGACCCAGGCGCCGTCGATGTAGAATTGCATGCGATTGACCATCGTTAACCTCTTCTTGGGGGCTTGGAGGGGGCGTTTCGGCAGGCATCCTTGCACGAAAGCGCCAGCAATTGAACCCGCCATATGCGGGGCCAGCGTTGCGGCGGACGGAGGTTATATGAGCCGATGGCGGGAGCGAGGCAAGGTCTCAACTGCCGTCGTCCTGGCGAAGGCCAGGACCCATTACCACCAACGCGGGTTGGCTTGCTCAGGCATCTACCGCCCATCACCTACAACACCCGCCGCGGCGTATGGGTCCTGGCCTTCGCCAGGACGACGACGGAGACTTACACCGCCATCTTCCGGTGCAGCACCGGCGCGCCGGTGGTGAGGCTTTCGGCCGCATCGATGATGGCGTTGGCATCCAGGCCGTAGTGGCGGTAGAGGTCCGCGATCGTGCCGGTCTGGCCGAACTGCTCGACGCCGAGTGCCTCGACGCGGTGGCCACGGACGCTGCCGAGCCAGCCGAGCGCGGAGGGATGGCCGTCGATCACGGTCACGATGCCGCAGTCGCGCGGCAACGGCGCCAGCAGTCTTTCGATGTGGCTGAGATGCTGCACGCCGCGGCGGTCGCGGCGCAATTTTCGCGCGGCAGTCCAGCCTGCGTGGAGGCGGTCGGCCGAGGTGATCGCGAGCAGGCCGACGTCGCGGCGGCTCTCGCCGATGAAGCCGGTCGCCTCGATCGCCTCCGGCGCCACCGCGCCGGTATAGGCGATCACGACTTCGGCATTCGGCCCCGGCTTGCGCAGCCAATAGGCGCCGTCGGTGATGCCCTGCCTCAGCTCCGGCGTCATGATGCGCTGCGCCTGCTCAATGCTGCGCGTCGAGAGCCGCAAATAGACCGAGCCGCCCTCGCCGGCTTCGCGCTGCATGTGCTCGAAACCGAAAGCCATGATCACGGCGAGCTCGTCGACGAAGGCCGGCTCGAACGAGGCCAGGCCATCCTGCGCCATGCCGATCAACGGCGTTGCGATCGACTGGTGCGCGCCGCCTTCGGGCGCGAGCGTGATGCCCGATGGCGTCGCCGCCACCATGAAACGCGCATCCTGGTAACAGGCATAGTTCAGCGCATCGAGCCCGCGCTCGATGAAGGGATCGTAGAGCGTGCCGACCGGCAGCAGCCGCTCGCCGTTGATCTGGTGCGACAGGCCGAGCGCCGAGAGCATGATGAACAGGTTCATCTCGGCAATGCCGAGCTCGAGATGCTGCCCCTTGGGGGAAGCATCCCAATTGAAGGTCGAGGGAATTTTCTCGCTGCGGAATAAGTCTGCCTTCTCGGCGCGCGCGAACAGGCCGCGGCGATTGACCCAGGGGCCGAGATTGGTCGACACGGTGACATCAGGCGAGGTCGTGACGATGCGCCTCGCGAGCTCGCTGTCGCTGCGTGCGATCTCGTTCAGCACGAGACCAAAGCCCTGCTGGGTCGACATCTGCGGCGACGGCTTGAAGACGAGCTGCTGGGGCACCTCGACGACAGGCGCGCTCAACCGGCGGCCGTCCTGGTTGAACGGCACGCGCGCGAGGAAAGCCTCCAACTCGGCCGCATCCTGCGCGAGGCCCTCGAACTTGTCCCATTCGTGCCCGGGGCGGATGTTCTGGCTGTCGCGATATTTCTCCATCTGCGCGACCGTCATCAGGCCGGCGTGGTTGTCCTTGTGGCCCTGGAACGGCAGGCCGACGCCTTTGATGGTGTAGGCGATGAAGCAGACCGGGCGATCGTGGTCGATGGACTCGAACGCCTCCAGCATGCTCGCCATGTCGTGGCCGCCGAGATTCGACATCAATGCCAGCAACTCGTCGTCGCTGCGCTTGTCGATCAGTTTGGTAATCGGGCCCTGATCGCCGATCTCGTCATGCAGATGCTTGCGGAACGCCGCGCCGCCCTGAAAACACAGCGCGGCATAGAGCGCGTTCGGACAATTGTCGATCCAGCGCTTCAGCGCCTCGCCGCCGGGCTCGGCAAAGGCCTCGCGCATCAGCCGGCCGTATTTCACGATCACCACGTCCCAGCCGAAATTGCGGAACATGGTCTCGAATTTTTCCCAGAGCCCTTCGCGCACGACGGCGTCGAGCGACTGGCGGTTATAGTCGACTACCCACCAGGTATTGCGCAGGCCGTGCTTCCAGCCTTCTGCAAGGGCTTCGAAGATGTTGCCCTCGTCCATCTCGGCGTCTCCGACGAGTGCAATCATCCGCCCTTCGCGGCGATCCTTCATCCAGCCATGCGCCTTGACGTAGTCCTGCACGAGCGAGGCGAACAGCGTCTGCGCGACGCCGAGGCCGACCGAGCCGGTGGAGAAATCGACGTCGTCGACGTCCTTGGTGCGCGAGGGATAGGACTGCGCGCCCTTGAAGCCGCGAAAATTCTCCAGCTTCTCGCGGGTCTGCCGGCCGAACAGATATTGGATGGCATGGAACACCGGGCTCGCATGCGGCTTCACCGCGACGCGATCCTCAGGGCGCAACACGTGGAAGTACAGCGCCGACATGATTGTGGCGAGCGAGGCGGATGAGGCCTGATGGCCGCCGACCTTGAGCCCGTCCGCATTGGCGCGGATGTGGTTGGCATGGTGGATCGTCCAGGACGACAGCCACAGCGCCTTGCGGCTAAGAGCGGTCAATGTGTCGAGACGAGCGGAATCAACGGGCATGGCAATGCTCCCGGAAACAGACGCTGCGATGATACGCCTGCGGGCGGCGCCAAACTTCTCAATTTTTCGCGCCAGCCCCCCCAGATATTGGGATATTTTACCAATATAACCCAACGAAAGACAGGTTCCATCCCAATGCCCGAGCTCGACGCCATCGACCGCAAGATCCTCGCTTTGCTCCAGACCGACAGCCGCATGACCATGCAGGAACTCGCCGACAAGGTCGGGCTCTCGGTCTCGCCCTGCCATCGCCGCGTCAAGCTCCTGGAGGAGCGCGGCGTTATCTCGCGCTACGTTGCGACCGTCGACCAGAAGGCGCTTGGCCTGCATGTCAGCGTCTTCATCTCGATCAAGCTGGCGCGGCAGAAGGAGGAGGACCTCAACCGCTTCGCCCGCGCGATCTCGAAATGGGACGAGGTGCTGGAATGCTATCTGATGACCGGCAACCGCGACTATCTACTGCGCGTCGTGGCGGCCGACCTCGCCTCCTATGAGACCTTCCTGAAGACCAAGCTGACCCGGCTCGACGGCATCGCCTCGATCGAGTCCAGCTTTGCGCTGAGCCAGGTGAAGTATTCAATCGCGCTGCCGGTGTGACGGTTGTGGCCACTTCTCCTGTCCGCCGAAGCCTTGGCGGAGGCGGATGCGGGAGAGGCGTAGGCCGCCTCCGGCGGCCGTCATCTCAAAAGACGCCGAGGCAAAGCCTCGGCTATGGCGCAGCGCCGGGTGAGGGTTCTTTCCTCTAGGGGGTTGTCCCGATGCGGATGCACCCTCTCCCCAGCCCTCCCCCCGCAGGCGGGTAGGGCTATCGCATATGGCGTGAATAATGCTTCGGCATCGGCAGTGGGCTCCCTCTCCCGCTTGCGAGAGCTTTGCGCAATCGGTCGCGCAGGAGTGAGGCGCGATTTCAAGGATTTTTTTGCGGCCTCGGGCGGGGCGCGAACGGTGGGCCGTTTTCG
This sequence comes from Bradyrhizobium sp. Rc2d, assembly GCF_900099855.1. Classification (NCBI taxonomy): domain Bacteria; kingdom Pseudomonadati; phylum Pseudomonadota; class Alphaproteobacteria; order Hyphomicrobiales; family Nitrobacteraceae; genus Bradyrhizobium; species Bradyrhizobium sp. Rc2d. The sequence goes on from NZ_FNCU01000023.1 coordinate 131,518, forward strand.
CGGCTGAATCGATGGCCGTGGGCGATGGCGGTCACGCCATCCCCCTTGTCGGACGCAGCACCGCCCATCGTTTGAGGTTCATGGCGAGGCAAAGCAGACGCAGATGCGTCTGGTTGCGCGCCAAGCCCAGATAGCGAGCGCGCGCCCAGCCATAGACGACCTTGAGGCGCGCGAAGACCTGCTCGACCGGCGCGCGGCGCCGCCCCACAGCGTCGTTG